>NZ_CP070479.1:600000-764150 GCF_016925555.1 Mycoplasma tauri
AGAATCCACATGTTCACTCAAAAAATGAAGCTAGATTAATTCTGGATCCAAAGCATTATCATTCAAAATATGAAAATAATTTAATAGTAAATTATAGAACAGATACATGAAAAGATAACGATGTCACAGCAAACAATACAAAAAGAGGATATTATGACTTTTGATCTAAAGGTATCAAATTTAGTTACAATGGTTATGGTCAAAAAGAACATAAAATTGAATATAGACTAAAAATTAAGAGAAAAGATAATAGAACATGATTTGTTATTAGAGCATTACCTGATAAACAACTTTATGAAAGTGGAAAATCTCAATCATGAGTAACACAAATTGATACTAATAGCAAAAATTGAGTCACAGAGTCTGACCTTGAATTAATTAATAGTTAATTAAAAACAAAGTTTATATGCAAAAGGTTATATTAACCTACAAAAATAAATTTATATAATGAAAACGTATAGAGCTATTTTATAAGCCTATATTTTTTTAATCATTTTAGAATTAAAATAAATAATAAGCTAAGCAACATTTTGAGCTTAGCTTACTTTTTAGAAATGTATATAACTAATTTAGCACTTATACCATATATTGTTCTTGTTATGTGTGTAAGTAATATGAAGATTTAAATGTATTTTATGTTGTTGAACTTCACTAGCATAGATTAATTTTTCTTATTATTGTTGTTGTTGTTAATATTTCTTTTTGATGAAATAAATCTTTCAATCTCATATAATGTTTTAACAATTGTTTCTTGTTGAAAATCAACCACAACACTATCATCTTTTCGATATGAAAGACCTAAATTATGTCTTAAATACTCTGTTTTCTTAATATATAGATCTCAACTAGCCTTTTTAACTTCATTATTTGGGACATTGTTATTGATGTATTTTTCAACATCTATAAAAAGATTTATATATTTGCCAATAACATCTTTTTTTCTTGTAATTTCAATAACAATACTTTTAAAATTTTTGCCTTCAAAGTATTCATTAAGTTTTTCATCAAAACTAGAAATTATTTTTCTATATTTTTGTATTATTAATTTGTGACTAGAACTTAGAGATGAATAATGCCTTATGCTATATGTCTCTAATGATTTAAGAGATATTTCGAAATTGCTTTTAACTTTTGAATAATCATTAAATATTTGATAATTTTCATTTATTTTATTATTGATCTTACTTACTATTTTCATTAAATCAGTTTTAGATTTTGCTTTACTATTTAAAATTTTATTTTCAAATAGTAATTTATCATTCGTATTAAGATATTTTGAATTTTTAACTTTTAATAAAAGATAATCATATTTATAATTTTTTCTAGTTCTTTTCCATTTTAGATTTATTGATAATAAATCTTTATACAGTTTATCGAGTTCTTTTTCTAATTCTTGGACTTGAGCAATATCTTTTATATTTTTAAGTTTTTTTTCTAAGTTTTCTTTATCTTTAGTTCCTAAGGAATCAAATAGAGTGTTATTTTTTAGTTTTTCATTGAATTGTTTTTTAGCTTCTTTTAGAGCAACAAAGGTGTTTTTTATTTCTTGATATTTTGATTCTTCATCTTCATTTATAATTTTTTGCTTAATCTCTTCAATATATTCAGGAGTAAATAAATCTGAATCTTTGATATTTTGTTCGAATAAATCTTTTTTATTCTTGTTTTTACTAACAAGATTTCCAAGTTCCTCAGCTATTTGACTTTCATCCTGTAACTTTTTGATTTTTTCGATTGCTTTTAATTTTGTTTCATCACTAATAAAATCTAATAATTCTATATCAGATTCTGCTTTCAATTTAGCAGCTTCTAACTCAAGACCTTTTGCTTTTAGTAATAAAGACTCAATTTCTTTTTTACTACTTGCTTCATTTATTAAATCTATAAATTTTTTTCAATTATCATCTTCAGCAACAATTATCTTTATTTCATCAATAGCTTTTTGCTTTTCTACTTCTAATTCATCTTCCTTTTCATTTGTTGATTTAATATTATTTTCTATTTCTTTTATTAATTTTGCAACTTCATCTTCAGCAACTTTAACTTTATTAGCTAAAAGTATTAAGTTATCTATATGTTTTGCTGAATCTTTGGCTTTTTCTTTAGCTTCATTGACTTCATTAAGGGCTACTTCAAGTTCTTTATTTGCTGCTTTTAAACCCTCAAAATCAATTTCTAATTTATTTTCTGCTAATTCTATAGCTTTTTTTGAAGTTTCAGTAGCTTCTTTAACAATTACATCTAATTTTTTTCTATTGTTTTCTAAAACAGATTTCGAAGCATCTTTTTTATCTTTTAAAATATCTAAATTAGCTTTAGTATCTGATAAAGCATTTTGAATTTTTGAATATTTCTTATATTCTTCTTTATCTAAACTATTAATAGCTTTTTCAGCATCAAATAACATTTTTTCAGCTTCTTCAATGCTTTTCTCTAGTGTATCAACTGAATGTTGGTTATTGTCTAATGTTAAAATCTGATCATTAACCTTAATATTTCAAGAATTAATTTCTTCAACTATTCGTTTAATTTCATCAGAACTTGAATTATCTAGACAAGCAACTAAAATTGGCGGAATCGATGCTACTGTTACTGATCCAGTAACTATTGCCGCTTTAATTAGTTTACTTTTCTTAAAAGGTTTACTCATAAATATAATCTCCAAAATATGTAGATATATATTAATAAACCTATAAAATAGTTGTTTTTGCTATTTTTAGATTACTAATTAATATTTACATATATTTTTTTAATTAAAATATTTATTTCGTCTAATGATATTTTTCTTATCTCGTATACGCCTTTAACATTAAATAGTTTTTCTGCTTCAATATTGAATATGTAATCATTTTCATTATTAAGACTTCCATTATTAAAATCACTAGCTATGGAACTAAATTCTCCTTTTTTGTTTGGATCATTATTTTCTGGTCAAACAAAACTCATATTATATAACTTGCCTTTATTCAAATTATATTTCTCACTGTTTGTAGCTTTTATATTAATTGATACTGAAGGAGATACATAATGTCTGCCATCAGGGTGACTAACATTATCTAAACGTATCTTGACACTGGAAATTTTTAAGCCTATAACTTCCTCTATAGCTAATTCAATAATTTTGTCAACCGATAAATTATTTTTAGCTTCTTCTAGTAATTTTTTATATTTTTCTTGTGACTTTTCATTAAGTTTATTATTCAATGATTCAATTCTTTTTATTGCATTTTCTTTAAATGCTATAAGTGTAAGGGCAGAAACTTGATCAAAATCATTAGCTTTTAATATTTTTTCTATATGTTTTTCAATATCTTTATTGTCTAAATCAATAAAGATTTTTAAGTCACTACAAGACTTATCTTTAATGTTTGCTAGAGCAAATGCATTTTTTATTTTTTTAATTGTTAGTAATTGTTCAATTTGACTTTTTACTGTATTTTTAAATTCAACAGGTAAATTTTTAAGTGTTGCAACATTATTAATATTCTCTACTTTTGTAGCTAAAAGATTTACTTCTTCTATTGTTTCCAAAGCTTCTACTTGTCTAATATATTTATTTTTGTCTTCAGCAGTTAGATTAGAACCAAAAGAAGTATTAATACTCTTAATAACATTATTAATTTCAGTTGCTAAAGTTAAAATATTTGCAATACCGCCTTTATCACTGTTTTCCAATTTGTTTTTTAATTTATCTTTTAATTCTTTTGACAAGAAATTTAAATTAGCAATACTATCTTTAGCTTCAACATCTGCAGTTACATTTTTTTGACTATTCATAGAGCAAGAAATTGTCAATAATGTCAACATTTTTGTAAATATTATAGGTGTTAACATTATTGATAACTTAAGTGTTTTTTTCATTTCTTACTCCATGTGTATTTAATACTTTCAAACTAACCTAAAGTATAAATAGCAAAAAAAAAAAAAAAAGATTTTTTTAAAAAATTTCCACAATTAGTTAATTTAATTTAAATTTCCAAAATTTCAATAATTGTTATTTTTTATTTTTATACCTATTTTATAGTCATTTTTGATTTTAATAGAACAAAAAAAGTAATAAAAAACACAAATATATTACTTTGTGTTTATGAAAAATAATTTTAATTTTTTTTATTTTTATATTGAATTAATCTTGGATTTTCTCTATAACCTCTTCCTTCTTTGGCCTGAGGCTTACCATTTAAAACTGTTGCATCAGCAGAAAAGAAGCAACCAAATTTAAAAATTGATTGACCAACGCCATAAGAATCAACAGGGGTATTAGCTTCTTCAAATTTTTTGATTTTTTCAGGATTAAAACCTGATGAAACTATAATTTTTACATCTTTAGCTCCTGCTTCATCAAGCGCTTTTCTCAATCTTTTTACTTGTTGAATACTTACACCATAATTTTCAGGTTTATCTTCATCTCTATCAAACATATGATCAAGCATATTTTTTGAAGTATCGATTCTAACGCCATATAATTTAGATCCTAAAGCTTCAAATGATTCAAGTGACTGAGCAATTACATCATTATGATAATCAACTAAAGAAATAATTTTTTCATCTTTGTGGACATCAGCATAAGCTTTCATTGCTTCTCCTGTATTTCCATCAAAATTTTGAATAAAAATATGAGGGACTGACCCAAAAGGGGATTCTTCATTCCCAACATTTTGAGCATCAGTTGACATAGATGTTATTCCTGCAAGCGCAACAGCTTTTCCATCTATTTCTTGCATTAAATAATGGTCGGCTCTATCGCCCATAAAAATGATATTTTTACCATTAGCAGCCAAAACACACTCACGAGCATTTGTTGCAATAGAAGTGCTCCTTGTTAATATTCCATCTATTATTCCTTCATAAATGCCAAAGAATTCATACTTTCCAATTAATTCAAGAACAACTTCACGGTTTTGAATAATCGTACCATCTTCTAAATATCTGATTTCATATTTAGAAGTATCAGTATGTTTTTCTAAAAAATCCAATACTTCTTGCATTCCAGCAAGCAATGAATTGTCTTTTCTTTGGAAAAACTGAAGTGTTATTACATTATCTGGTCTATGTTTTTTAATTACTTGCTTTGTTTTTTCAAAATAGGTAGCAGTATATTTAATAATATCTTTTGACATTTTAATTCCTAACTATGAGTTTAAAAAAATAATACTTTAAAGCTATTATAATAATTTTATTATATTTAATGTAATTTCATTGTATTTTAAAAATACACTAGAATAAAAGAAAATTGTTTTACATGATTACTAAAAAATAAAAGCAAGTAAAACAACATTTTATGTTTTAGCTTGCTCCTAAAAAGTATATTTGATTTAAATGATCAAATTCTACTTAAATTATATTATTCCTAAATGAACAAATAAACCTAATTTATAGTGTTATATGCTTTGTATTACTATCTGAAAATTGGAATAAAAAGATCAAATTAATAATATTTGTTTATTGACATTCATTATTTTAATATATTGATTTTAAATAATCAATAACTTTATTTTTTGAATTTAAATTCTAAACTAAAAATATATGTAATTTTTAAATAAAAAAAATCGCTAGGTTATACCAAGCGATTATAAAAAATATTATTGAATTTTAACTATTTCAGATTCTCTTTCTAATAAGTTATTTTTTGTATCTCCAGAAATTAGAACAGAAGTTACTTTATAATTACCTTTTTCATTATTATTATATTGATGATCTGAAGATATATCAAATGTTACTGTTCCACCTTTATCTACTTTTCTTATGTGATAAATAAGTTTCTTACTTTTATCACTTTGGTCTCAATTATCAAATGGTGCTGCATATTCTTCATAAACTCTTCCATTTCCATTATCAATAAGCATTTTTAAGCGCTCTCATTTAATTTTTTCATAATTATCTTTTGATGTTGATAATGTTAATGTTAAATAATTACCATCTCTTTGAAATTTAACAGGTGTCAATTTATTAAGTGATTTTGAAAATGCATCTCTTTCTTTTGCATTTGCTTCTTTAATAGCATCATCTAAAATTGCTTTTGCTGATAAATATGAATCTTTTGTTGAATTTGTTTTAGTTTTTGATTCTGCACTAGTGATTGCTGTTACTAATTTTGATTTTATGTCAGAGTATGATGGATTTGTTTCAAGTCTAGCCTTAAGTTCATTAGCTTTTGATAACGATTCTTCAAAATCTTTTTTAGCTTTTTCAAATTCTCTTGCTTCAGCTTCTTTTTGAGACTTGATTTCTTCATCTTTAGCAGTTTTTTCTGCTTTTGCAGCTTCTAAATCTTGATTTAGTTTTGATTCTGCTTTTATGTATAGTTCTTTAGTAGGTTTATCTGTGATTGTTGATTTAGCAGTTTCAATAGCTGTTGTTAGTTTTTGGCTTATTGTAGTGTATTCATTACCATCACTTTTTAATGATTCATTAAATGACTCTGCATTCATAAGTGTTTCTTCATATTTAGTCTTTGCTGCGTTTAACTCTTCTGCTTCTTTTTGTTTCATTTGTTCGGCAGCATCAACTTTCATTTTTTCATCTTTTGCTGTTTTAATTGCAAGATCTAATTCACCTTTAGCTTGATTGTATAAATCTTTTGTTGCATTTGTTTTAGTTTTTGATTCTGCATTAGTTATTGCTATTAATAATTTTGATTTTATGTCAGAGTATGATGGATTTGTTTCAAGTCCAGCCTTAAGTTCATTAGCTTTTGATAACGATTCTTCAAAATCTTTTTTAGCTTTTTCAAATTCTCTTGCTTCAGCTTCTTTTTGAGACTTGATTTCTTCATCTTCAGCAGTTTTTTCTGCTTTTGCAGCTTCTAAATCTTGATTTAGTTTTGATTCTGCTTTTATGTATAGTTCTTTAGTAGGTTTATCTGTAATTGTTGATTTAGCAGTTTCAATAGCTGTTGTTAGTTTTTGGCTTATTATATTGTAGGCATTGTTATCACTTTTTAATGATTCATTAAATGACTCTGCATTCATAAGTGTTTCTTCATATTTAGTCTTTGCTGCGTTTAACTCTTCTGCTTCTTTTTGTTTCATTTGTTCGGCAGCATCAACTTTCATTTTTTCATCTTTTGATGTTTTAATTGCAAGATCTAATTCACCCTTAGCTTGATTGTATAAATCTTTTGTTGGATTTGTTTTAGTTTTTGATTCTGCACTAGTGATTGCTGTTACTAACTTTGATTTTATGTCAGAGTATAGTGGATTTTCACCAAGTGAATTTTTTAACTCATTAGCATCAGTAAGTGATTTGGTATATTCTTTTTTAGCATTTTCTAATTCTTTTACTTCAGCTTCTTTTTTAGTTTCATCTAATGCTCTCTCTTGTTCATTGGTACAAGAAACAGAAATAATTGGTAAAGTTGTTGTGGCCACAATTGGTAATAGGCCAAGTATACTTTTTTTGTTCATGATTCTATATTTTTCCTTAATTGTTCAATTTTTCCACTATTATACATCCATGTATTTATATTCATATATATATATATATATATATATATTCAGAAAATATGAAAAATATCCACATTAATCATTCTTATAAATTTTTAACTAAATAGTACAAAAAACATATAAGCCCATAAGATACTAAAAAAAGTAAGCTAGATATGTTTATATCTTTAGCTTACTTTTTTAATTAAGTCTATTTTATATTAATTTATGTTAATGCTTAACTTAATATTTTTGTATTCTTCAGTAGATTGATTAGTCACACCATTAGCAATTTTCTTTGTTCCATGTAAGAACTGTGAATACTCAGAATTTAAAGAAGGTCTTCTTGACATATCAACAAAGTAAAACTCTATTTCCATTCCGGTTGTTTTATTTTCACTTTTTATCAATTTATAATTGTGCGAGTTTTTAAAGTAAGCGGAAATTGGACGAGATGAAAAAAAGTTTTTTTGTTCTTCTTTTTGAAATCTACCTAAAGCAACTATTCTATTAAAATCTTTTAAAAATTTAACAATTTTTGAGCCTTTTAAATTAACTATATCTCATTTTCAAGTACCTATTTTATAATTTAAAAAATTAGCATCAGTTACAGATTTTATAATTCCATTTTCATATTTTTTATTTTTAATAAATGCTTCAAAGTTTTCTTTATTAACTTTTTGAGCATATTCTGGCCATTCCTTTTGCATTAATTCAATCAATTTATCAACAATAATATTGTTTATTTCTTCTAATAATGGATAAATTGATTTCTTTGCTTCATCCTCATCAGAATATTTCTTGGTTAATGCTTTTTCTAATTCAGGTAATTTAGCTTTTAATTTTTGAACTTGTTCTTCTTTAAATTGATCTTTATATTCTTCAACTAATGGGAATGTATTTGTTGAAGGATCAAATAGTACATTGACATCTTGATTTTCAATATCTTTCTCAAAATATGCATTATAAGTATTAGATAATTCGCTAATTGATTTTACACTAATACCTTTTTGTGAATTATCCACAGCGGTTTTTACTGATTCTTCTCATTGAGCTATTTTATCCTTAAATTCGTCAATTTTTGAAAAATCTTCCCATTTTGTAAGATCATCTAAATAAGATTTCATTTCTGTAGAAATTTTCTCTAATTCTTTGATTGCTTCCGCATAAGTATTTTTATCAGTATTGAAAAATTGTAAGTGTCTATTTATTGTTTTCACTAAATCATCATACTTAGAATAAAGATACATAATTTTTTCTAATTCTAAATTGAGATTTGAATATTCAACATTTTGCTTATTGCCTATTTCTTTAGCATTTTTATATGTTTCATAAGCTTCTGATAATTCTTTATTAAAGTTGGTTAAATCCTGATCTAAATCAGAAACATTTGCAAAAAAGTCAAGAGCTTTCTTATTTGCATCTGACATTTTTTTAAACTCAGCAGCCTTAGAAATAAATGGGTATTTTTTAGAATCACTATTTTCAAAATAATTAACTCTTGAAACATGACTTGCTAATTCATTATAGTTTTTTAATTTTATTTCAATTTGTCTAAACTCATTACCATTAAAGAATTCTAACAAACCTTTAATACCTAAAGATTTTTTGATTTCTTCATTAAAAGTATTAACAGCTTCAGAAACTGGTTTTTGGTATTTAGGTCAAACTATTTGTTGTGATTCTTCACCTTTTTTTGTATATTTATAGCTTTCAAACTTTGAAGAAGGTATTGAAACTTTTTTGCCTTCTTTCATGGTTTCAACAAGTTTATAATTAGAGTTAAAATTATTTCATCTATCAATTAAATCTTGCATTAATTTACCATTATTTTCAACTAATGAAGAAACATCTTTAATTATTGAAACTATGAAATTATTTCATTTTTCACTAACTTGTTCAAAATTAGTTAATTTCTCTAATTCACTTATTTGATTATTAATAATTCTTGAATAACTTTCATTTAAAAAACCAAATAAAGTGAAGAAGTCTGCTAATTTTTTGTTATTTTTAATAACAGTATTTACACCTTCAATATTTGTTATATTTTGTTTTAAAGAATAAATTTTTTCATTATAAAATTTTCCAAATTCTTCTTTTTTAGAATTGTAGTAGTTTATTTTTTGTTGAAGTTTATTCTTATTATCATTTGTGCTTCTTTTTTTATAAGTGTCTAATAAGCTAGATATATCATTTTTAAAGCCTGATAAATAATGATAATTCAATTTTAATTTACTATCAATATCACTTAATGCTTCTTCCCCACTTTTAATAAGGCTATCATCAAGTGCTTCTACATCATCCTTCTTCTTGTCACCAGCAGTTTTTGAATCGCCACAAGAAGAAGACACAAAAACTAGTGGTAATGTCGCAGAAGCTGATAAAGATAATATTACTTTATTAATTTTTTTCATAATTAACTTCTCCTTTTATTAAATTAATAAATATTCATGTCAAAATGAATATTGTTAAATTATATATTATTAAATATGATTAGGAATCTTATATTTATTTTTAAATTTAATAAAATTATAATCATGAAAATAGTTTTAGCAGGTACTCCGGACTTCGCAGTCCCAATTTTTGAAAAAATAATTAACAATTTTAATGTAGTAGCAATTATTTCACAACCGGATAGACCTAGTGTTAGAGGTCATAAGATCGTCCCTACCCCCGTGAGAGTTTTAGCACAAAAGTATAATATTCAACTTTTTCAACCTGAAAAAATTGGACAAATAGCTGAAGAATTAAAGACTCTTGACTATGATTACTTAGTAACAGCTGCTTTCGGGCAATACATTCCAAATTCAATTTTGTCAATAGCAAATAAGCTAAATTTGAACATTCATGGTTCATTATTGCCTAAATATAGAGGAGCAGCTCCTATCCAGCATTCGTTATTAAATGGCGATAAAGTCACTGGCATTTGTTTAATGGAAATGATTAAAGTCATGGATGGGGGTGATATTTTTGCTAAAAAAGAGATTGAGATTAGTGAAAATGATACAGCTAGCACATTATTTGAAAAATTGAGTTTTATTGCAAGTGAAAATATAGTCCAATGATTAAAAGATCTTGACAGTGGTTTATTAAAAAGAGAAATTCAAGATGAATCACAAATCACACTAAGTCCAAAATTAGAAAAAGAACAAGCTCTTATTGAAAATAGTTTAACATGTGAACAGGCTATAAATAAGATTAGAGCATTTGAAATGAATCCAGGAGCTTATGTTATCGCAAACGGTAAAAGACTTAAAGTTTATTTAGCAACTAAAAAAGAATTCAAAAATGCTCCTAAAATTGAATTATCAGATGGCATAATTTATGCCATTGATTATCAATTTGAAAGTAAAAAGAGAGTTAAGTTAATTAAATAGTTTTTATCCCAAAATACCTATCAAAAAGCTAAAAATAAAAATCAGTCTTTGCTGATTTTTTATTATTTTCTTTTAATTTCTTTTAAACGAGCTGATTTACCAGCACGATCTTTCATGTAGTATAATTTTGCTCTTCTAACTTTATTTGAACGAACTACTTCAATAGCTGCCAATAAAGGTGAGTGAAGAGGAAATGTTCTATTAACTCCAACACCAAATGAAACTTTTCTAACTGTAAATGTTTCTCTTGTGCCTGATTCTTTTTTACTAATTACTAAGCCTTCAAAAACTTGGATACGTTCTTTACCAGCTTCACGAATACGCACATGAACTCTTACATTATCACCAACACGAAATTCTGGGAAGTCTGTACGTAACTGACTTGATTCTACTAATTCAATTAATTTATTTCTCATGATTTATCCTTTCAATAATGTCTGGACGATTTTTCAACGTCTTTTTATATTGCTCTTTTTTCCTTCATTCATAAATTTTTGCATGATGTCCACTTAATAAAACATCTGGAACTATCATACCTTTGTATTCTCTTGGCCTAGTGTATTGTGGATAGTCAAATAATCCTTCTCCTTCGAATGACTCTAATTCATGGCTTTCTTTTTTTATAACGCCATCAACTAGCCTAATAATAGCATCTGCCATCACCATTGAAGGAAGCTCTCCGCCAGTTAAGACATAATCACCAATTGATAATTCTTCATCAACAAGTGAAACAACACGTTCATCGAAACCTTCATATCTACCAGAAATAAAAGTTATTTCATCTAATTTTGAAAGTTCATGAGCCTTTGACTGAGTAAATTTCTTGCCCTGTGGAGAAACAAGAATTTTATAACCTCCACGACTCTTAAGCGACTCTAAAGCTTGATCAATAGGAGGCACCATAAGAAGCATACCTTGACCGCCACCATAAATTATGTCATCAACTTGTTTATATTGACCAATACCAAATTTACGAAAGTCAACAATTTTTACTTTAACAAGCTTATTTTTAATAGCTTTATTAACTATTGATTCTTTTTTAAAAGCGTTAAAGTATTTTGGAAAAAGTGTTAAAAAGTTAATTTTCATGAATAATTATGCTTTTTTAGTAGTTGATTTAGCATCTGCTTTTAATGCCATGTTGATTTTTTCATTTAATTTGTGTTGTCTAAATAAGTTAAAAACTGTTTGAGTTAATTGTGCACCATTTTTAATTCATGTGATTGTTGCTTCTTCATTAACTCTAAATGCCTTTGAGTGTGGATTGTATTCACCTATAGATTCAATAAATCTTCCATCACGTGGAGCACGAGCATCAGCAACAACAATTTTATAGCAAGCATTAAATTTGCTTCCCATTCTTTTAAGTCTGATTTTAACCATTAATTGGCTCCTTTATAATAAGTAATAATACTAGGTGTCAAGTAAAAGTGCTTGACAACTAATTACATATCTATTTTATAGAATAAAATTATTTATCAAAACAAAAAAACATTTTTTAAGCATAAATAAAAAAGCAATTAATGCTTTTCTAAAAATTGACTGTTTTACACTTTAGAAATTATAAATTTCCCAGCAAAAACATTTATTTCATATTCAACATTTGGAACAACTGAACCATCAATTATTTTGTAAGCAAGAAGACTTTCAATATTTTTTTGAATATATCTCCTAATTGGTCTGGCGCCAAAACTCTTATCATATGAATTTTTAGCTATAAATTCAACTAATTTATTGTCATATTTAATTTTAATTTCTTTAGAATCTAAAACTCTTTTTGCAAGTTTATTCATTTCTAAAATGACAATTTGTTCAACATCTTTATTACTTAAATGGTTGAATTTGACTATTTCATCTATTCTATTGACAAATTCTGGACTTAAAAATTTTAATAATTCAGCTTTTATTGATGGAACTCTATCCAATTCTTCAAGTGCTTCAATATTTGAAGCTAAATTCGATGTCATTATAACTATAAGATTTCTACAATTGATAATTCTTCCTTTTGAATCAGTAAATGCACCGTTGTCTAAAATTTGTAGAAGTATGTTTAAAACATTTCTATCAGCTTTTTCAATTTCATCAAAAAGAAGTATTGTATATGGATTTTTTCTAATTTTTTCAGCTAATGAGCCACCAGAATCATAACCAACATAGCCCGGAGGAGCTCCAATTATTTTAGAAACACTATGTTTTTCCATATACTCAGACATGTCAAGTCTAATCATTTGTTTTTCGCTGTCAAATAATGAAAATGCTAATGCTCTTGCAAGTTCAGTTTTACCAACTCCAGTTGGGCCAGTAAAAAGAAAACTTGCTAAAGGTCTATTTGGATCATTTATATCTGCTTTAGCCCTTAAAATTGCTTTTGAAACTATAGAAATTGCTTCATCTTGTCCTTTTATACGGCCTTTTAAATCATCTTCTAAATTCAAAAGCTTTTGCTTATCGCTTTCCAAAAGTTTTGTTACAGGTATAGAAGTTCATTTTGAAACTATTGAGGCTATTTCTTCAGCTGTCACATTATTTCTAATCAATGATTGGCTTGTTGAAGAAATTTTTTCCTCAATTTCTTTTATTTTTGCAAAGCATTTTGGTATTTCTGAATATTCAAGTCTTGAAGCTTCTTCATAATTTGTATCTTTTTTATATATATTAACCTTGTATCATAAATCATCTAAATATTTTTTATGTTTTGATAAAAGTTCAATATTTTTCTTTTCATTATTTCATCTTTTTTGCAAGTCATCTATGAAAGAAGTGACATTTTTAATTTCTGTATCAAGTTCTTTAATTCTTATTTCATGTTTACTTTTGCTTTCTTCAGATAAAGCTATTTTTTCCATATTTAGCTTAGCTAATTTTAATTTTGCTTTTTCTAATTCTTCTGGTTCATAGTTAATTTCGGTTTTTATTGTCGAAGCTGCTTCATCAACTAAATCAATTGCTTTATCTGGAAGAAAACGATCAGAAATATATCTTGAACTAAGTTTTGCAGCCGCTACAAGAGCATCATCTTGAATTTTTACATTATGAAAGTTCTCAAATCTAGATTTTATTCCACGCAAAATTGTAATAGTATCATCAATTGATGGTTCAAAAACATCAACTCTTTGCATACGACGCTCTAAAGCAGCATCTTTTTCTATATATTTCCTATATTCATCAAAAGTTGTTGCGCCTATTAAATGCATTTTGCCTCTAGCCATTAAAGGTTTAATAATATTTGCGGCATCCATTCCGCCATCTGCATTTTTACCTGTTCCAACTAGCATATGAATTTCATCAATAAATACAATTATGTCTCCATCTGATTCTTCTATTCTTTTTAGAACATCTTTTATTCTTTTTTCAAATTGTCCTTGATAAGAAGCTCCAGCTATCATGCTTGCTAAATCAAGCTCATAAATATCTTTATTCTTTAAGTTTTCAGGAACTTGACCTTCAACAATTTTTCTTGCTAAACCTTCTACAATAGCCGTTTTACCTACGCCTGGTTCTCCAACAAGAACAGGATTATTTTTCGTCTTTCTGCTAAGAATTCTGATCAACCTTCTTATTTCATCATCTCTATTTATTACCGGTTCTAATTCATGTCTTGCTGCCAAATCAGTTAAATTTCTACCATATATTTTTAAAGGATCGTTTTCTTTATTATTATTTTTATTATTACCATTATTTGATAAATTGTTAAATAAGTCTTCAAAATTAAAATCCATTTTTAGCCTCCTTTAAATTATTTTAACTACTATAATTTTAGCACTCTAATAATATGACTGCTAAAAATAATTAAAATATTTTTGAAAAATAAAAATAAGGCTACAAAAATATTAAAATGCCTTATTTATAAATTTTTTAATTGATTATCAAATGAGTTTTCCTTGAATTCTTTCTCTATCTTTTTCAATGCCAATTATTTCTAATTTAATATTATCACCAGTTTTAACAACTTCTGAAGGGTGTTTTATAAAATGATTTTTATCTCTTTTCATGTTAGAAATATGAATCAGAACTCCTTGCTTAATTCCTATATAAACAAAAGCTCCAAAATCAGTAATATTTTGAACAGAACCCTCAATAATCATTCCTTCTTTTAAATCTTCAAGATTAAGAACAGAATCTTTTAAAATATATCCATCTTTTTCATCACGAATATCCTTTGTAGGATTAATTAATGAATCCATTATTAATTTAATGTCGTACTCATTTGTTTCAAATTTATTTGCTAAGTCGCTAATTTTTTGATTTTCAAGATATTTTGTATCAATATTTTGCAAGTCAATGTTTAACTCATCAACAATTTTTTGAGCTAAATCATAGGATTCTGGGTGAATACTTGTACGATCAAAAAAGTTTTTAGAATTATAAAGCCTTAAAAATCCAACAGCTTGTTGATACGCTTTTTCACCTATACCTTTAACTTTTAGCAGAGTTTCTCTATCATTAAATTCTCTATTTTCTTTTCTATAATCAACAATATTTTGTGCTAATTTATCATTTAATCCAGATATAAATTTAAGGATTTGTTTTGAAGCAGTATTTAAATCAACACCAACAAGGTTAACAGCTTTGTCAACTTTAAATTTTAAAGCACTGGCAAGCTCTTTTTGATTAACATCATGCTGATATTGACCAACCCCTATAGATTTTGGATCAATCTTTATTAATTCATTAAGTGGATCTTGAAATCTCCTGCCAATATTAATTGCACTTCTTTCTTCTACATTTAATTCTGGAAACTCATCAATTGCAACAGATGAAGCTGAATAAACAGAAGCACCAACTTCTGAAACAACTGCATATTTTAAAGATTTATTGTTGTTTTCTGCATTCTCATTTCATTTTTTAATAATTTTAGCTATAAAATGTTCTGTTTCTCTAGAAGCTGTTCCATTACCAATAACAATAATATTTATTGGGTATTTATTTAAAAGTTTTTTAACTATTTCCTCTGACTTTTCAATCTGTAATCTAGGAGGATTTGGAAAAATTAATGCTTTTTCCAAAAAGTCCCCGTGTGGGTTCAATATTGCAATTTTACAACCATTAGCAAAAGCTGGATCAATAGACATTATTCATTTATTTTTTACTGCAGGAAATAAAAGCATAGATTCAACATTTTCAGCAAAAAGTTTTATAGCTTCGACTTCAGCACGTGCAAAGAGATCAGATTTTATTTCTCTTATAACAGATGGTAAAATAAGTCTTTCTAAACTATCAACAACTGAATTGTGAATAATTTTTCCTGTTGTTTTAATTTTGAAATATTTATTATTTAAATCATAAGTAATTTTTGCTATATTGAATTCTTCAATATCATATGTGATTATTTTTAAATCTTCGCCTCGAGAAATAGCTAAAATTCTATGATTTGGAATAAATTTAACTCTTTCTTTATAATCATAATACTGTTTAAAAACTTCTTTTTCATCGATAGAATTCTTTTTCTTTTTACAAATAATTCAACCAAAGTTATAAATTTGGTTTTTAATTGAATCTCTATTATTTACATCTTGAGAAATTATTTGACTAATTATATATTGAGCTTGTTCAATTGCAAATTCAACAGTTGGCACTTTTTCAGATATATATTTTTCAGCTTCTCTATATGGATTAAATTTAGGATTATCACTTTCCATAATAATTTTAGCAAGCGGTTCAAGCCCTAAAGCTATAGCTTCAGTTGCCTTTGTTTTTTTACCAACTTTAAATGGTTCATAAATATTTTCAACCGCAGCTTTTGTCTCAGCTTCGTTTATTTTTTGACTAATTTCTGGTGTCAAAAGTTTTTTCTCTTCTAAAATTTTGAGAATTGCATCCTTTCTCTTATTTAATTCAACATCATAAACATACATTTCATGAATTTTTTGAATTACTTCTTCATCAAGACCGCCAGTGACACCTTTACGATAACGAGCAATAAAAGGTACTGTAGCACCTTCATCCATTAATGTTAGTACAGTTGAAACTTGTTCTTCATTAAGTTCTAATTTTTTAGCAACAAATTTTATTGATATGTTCATAAATCCTCTTTTAAACATTTTTAAAATCTATATCTTGGTCAATTTTTCCAAGCTTTTTTCATTTGTTAAACAATTCTTCTCATTCTTGTTCATTTTTACATTTTAAGTATTCTACTTGGTCAATATCATTAATTAAATCATATTGTGGGGATATTTTTTCTTTATGCAAACTATATTTTTCATGAAACTTTATTAATTTTTCCTTATCATCTGCAATTTGCAATTCAAGTTCTCTATTGTTTTTAACTTTATATTGGAATACTTCCATTTTTCTTTCTGCAACATTAACTTTTTCTGGATTTAGGTAATCTTCATCTTTTAAAAATAGTCCAACAATCATGAATCTATCATAATTCAACAAGTTAGTGTAGAGTTGGGCTTGTTTCTTATAATTCAAAGGAACACCATCTTTTTTATCCATTGATTGTGCAACAGATCCATTAATTGTTCAGGCAGCTCAGTTTTTTTCTTGAGTAGTTTTAATTTCAAAAACAATTTTTTTTGATTCTATCAATGCATCAGGCACACCACCTAAGACATATTCATCTTTAAAATAGTCATAATTGACATTTTTAGCTTCTATATGTTTTATTTTAAATTCCGGTCCAAACTTTTTTTCAAAATATGTTGAAAGATGATCTATGATTTTAGGTTCAAGCGTCTCGCCAGCTCTCACATATTTTCTCTGAAGCACCGGTAGCGAAAGCCTTGTTATATGACAAAAAGCCTTAAAATCACTATTAAACCTATCTGGTGTTAAAATGTTTCCAACTGATGACCCACCGAGTTTTTTAAATTTTTCAAATTGGTTTCCATTAAGTAATTTTTGCTGCATAGAATCAGAAAGAATTATCACTCTTTCACTTTCATCCACAAAGTAGTCTCTTCCGTTGTAAAATTTTCTCATTGATTATTCCTTTTTTATAACAATTAGAAAGATGAATTTAGTTTTATATAATTATAAGTTAATTTATTAATTAGGTAAAAAAGCTAATGGTGTTCTTTTTTTAAATACCTATAGTAATTTAATATTATAATTAATATTAATTTTGTATATCATGGAGGCAATAAATGGAAAAATATACTGAACAAGAGCTTGTTAGACGTAATAAATTATCTTTTTATGAAGAAAATAATGTTGAGCCATTTAAAAAAGCATATGGTCTTGGTGAATTAACTTTAAGTAATCAATTAGTTTCTGAATACAATGTCTTTACTCGTGAAGAATTAGAAGAAAAAAACATAAAAATTAACGTTACTGGTAGATTAATGACTGTTAGAGGACCTTTCCTTGTTTTAAAAGACTCACAAGGGACAATTCAGGTTTACTTTAACAAAAAAGAAAATTTAAATGTTTCAAAAATTGTTGAAACTTTTGATATTGGTGATATTTTATGAGTAAATGGTTCTATAATGAAAACGCACACAGGCGCACTAACAATAAAATGTATTGATATAAAAATTTTAACTAAAGCATTAAAACCTTTACCAGATAAATTCCACGGTCTAGTTGACACAGAAGAAAGATACCGCAGAAGATATGTTGATTTAATCATAAATGAAGAATCAAGAAACAAATTTATTCTTAGAACGAAAATTATCAACTGAATTAAAGAATACTTTAATAATTCAGGATATATGGAAGTTGAAACGCCTTTTCTTCATGATTATATTTCAGGGGCCGCTGCAAAACCTTTCACAACTCACCACAATTCTTTGAATCAAGATTTTGTTTTAAGAATTGCTACTGAAATACCACTCAAAAAATGTATTGTAGGTGGTTTTGATAAAGTATATGAACTAGGTAGAATTTTTAGAAATGAAGGATATGATACAACTCATAATCCTGAATTTACAACAATAGAATTTTACGAAGCTTATTCAAATGTTGAAGGAATGATGAATCATACTGAAAAACTTTTTAAACAATTAATAAGCAAGATTGGTAAAAATATATATCTTAATAATGGTGTTGAAATTGATTTATCAAAACCTTTTAAAAGACTAAATATGGTTGATGCAGTTAATGAGAAGACAGGTGCAGATTTCAGATCAATCACTTTTGAAGAAGCTAAAAAAATTGCTACAAATCACAAAATAAAAATTGAAAAATTTTGAACTACTGGACATATAATTAATGCTTTATATGAGGAATTAATAGAAGAAACATTAATCGAACCTACTTTTATTTATGGCCACCCTATTGAAGTTTCCCCATTAAGTGCTAAGAGTGATGATCCTAGATTCACTGAAAGAGCTGAGCTTTTTATTAATACAAAAGAATATGCAAACATGTATACAGAGCTAAGTAACCCTATTGATCAGCTTGAAAGATTTAAAGAACAAATTAAAGAAAAAAATTCTGGAAATGATGAAGCAAGCGACATTGATTGAGATTTTGTTGATGCTCTAGAATATGGAATGCCTCCTACTGGTGGTTGCGGAATAGGTATTGACAGATTGATTATGCTTTTAACAGAAACGAGTTCAATTAGAGATGTTTTATTATTCCCAACACTTAAAAAAGTGAAAAAATAATACTAGTAAAAGAGCATATTTAGCTCTTTTTTTTATTTAAAATTAAATTTTAAGATAAATAAAGAAAATTTTTGGATGCAAATTATGTGCTTCCTTATTTGTATTTCTGAAATTATTCAAAATTATGAAAAAAGGAAAAAAATGGGAAAAAATACTTATTTTTCTAAATAATTTAAATTTTTATTGGATAAAGAATTTAATATACAAACTACGTTTTAAATGTATTTTTTTACTAATTTAATTATTTTATAGGCTTATAAAAAACAAAAAAGCCTATGGGCTTTAATGTATTATTAATCTTCATCTTTTGATTGAATGTTACGTTTTTTAATTATTGTATCAGAAATGTTTTTAGGACATTTTTCATAGTGGTGGAATTGCATTTGGTAATTTCCACGACCTGCAGTCATACTTCTTAAGTCAGTTGCATAACCAAACATTTCACTTAATGGTACTAAACAACGTAAAATGTGAGCACCATCTGTTCTAAGTTCACTTTCTTGAATTTGACCTCTACGACGAGTTAAGTCACCCATAACGTCACCATAATAATCATCTGGAATAACAACTGAAACATCCATAATAGGTTCAAGAAGAACTGTACCAACTAATTCTTTTGATTTTGTAAGTGCTTTAGAAGCAGCAATTTTGTAAGCCATTTCTGAAGAGTCAACATCATGGTATGATCCATCAAATAATGTTGCTTTAATGTCAATCATTGGGTAACCAGCTAAAATACCCCCAGCCATTTTGTCTTCAAGACCTTTTTGAATTGGTTTAATGTATTCTTTAGGAATTTTACCACCAACAATTTTATCAACAAATTCAAAACCTTTGTCTGGATTTGGTTCAAATTTAATTCATACGTGACCATATTGACCTTTACCACCAGATTGTTTGATGTGTTTTCCTTCAACATCAGCAGTTTTTGTAATTGTTTCACGATATGAAACTTGAGGAGCACCAACTTTAGCTTTAACACCGTGTTCTCTCTTAAGACGATCAACAATTATATCAAGGTGTAATTCACCCATACCAGCAATAATTGTTTGACCTGTTTCTTCATCTGTGTATGTTCTAAATGTAGGGTCTTCAGCAGCTAATTTTTGTAAACCAAGAGCAAGTTTTTCCATAGCATCTTTTGATTCAGGTTCAAGAGCCTGTGAGATAACTGGTTCTGGGAATACCATTTTTTCAAGAACAATTTCAGGAGCTTTGTCAGCAATAAGTGTATCACCTGTTGTTGTACCTTTAAGACCAACTGCAGCAAAAATGTCACCAGCATAAGCTTCATCAATTTCTTGACGTGAGTTAGCATGCATTTGAATTAAACGACCAATTCTTTCTTTAACACCTTTTGTTGAGTTATATACATAACTACCTTTTTGAAGCACACCTGCGTATGCTCTAATGAATGTTAATGAACCAACAAATGGGTCAGTCATAACTTTGAAAGCAAGACCTGCAAATGGATAGTCATCTGTAGCAGGGATTGAAATTTCTTCTTCTTCTTCTTTGTGTGCCTTTGTAGCGGGAATATCAAGAGGTGATGGTAAATAATCAACAACAGCATCGATCATTTTCTTAACACCTTTGTTCTTGAAACTTGTACCACAAACAGCTGGGAAAAATTCTGAAGTTAAAGTTGCTTTACGAATCATTTCTTTAAGTTCATCCATTGTAGGTTCAACACCATCAAGAACTTTAAGCATAAATTCTTCATCAAATGTAGCAACTGCTTCAATTAATTCTTGTCTTTTTTCCTTAGCTAATTCTTGTAAGTCAAAAGGAATTTCTATTTCTTTTGCAATTTCTTCAGGTTTACCATCAAATTCATATGCTTTCATTTCAACTAAGTCAACCAAGCCTGTGAAATTACTTTCAGCACCAATAGGAATTTGGATAGCAACAGCATTAGCATTCAATCTTGTTTTAACAGATTTAACAGATGCATAAAAATCTGCACCAGCTTTATCCATTTTATTTACATAAATAATTCTTGGAACTCTATAAGTTGTAGCTTGTCTTCATACTGTTTCTGTTTGTGGTTCAACACCTGATTGAGCATCAAGAACTGTAACAGCACCATCAAGAACACGAAGTGAACGTTCAACTTCAACTGTAAAGTCAACGTGTCCTGGGGTATCAATAATGTTAATTCTTTTGCCTTTTCAAAAAGCTGTTGTGGCAGCTGAAGTAATAGTAATACCACGTTCTTGTTCTTGGGCCATTCAGTCCATTTGTGAAGCACCATCGTGTGTTTCACCTAGTTTATGAATTTTACCTGTGTGCAATAAAATTCTTTCTGTAGTTGTTGTTTTTCCTGCATCAATGTGAGCCATAATACCAATATTACGGTAATCTTCTAATTTATATTGTCTAGACATAAAATCTTCCTAATTTATCTATAAAAAAGCGAAAATTATCATCTGAAGTGAGCAAAAGCACGGTTTGCTTCAGCCATCTTGTGAGTATCTTCACGTTTTTTAATAGCTCCACCAGTTTTGTTTGATGCATCGATAATTTCGTTAGCTAATCTAACGTCCATTGTTTTTTCGTTTCTTAAACGAGCATATTGTACTAATCATCTAAGTGATAGTGTTTGTTTTCTTCTTTCTGAAACTTCAGTAGGAACTTGGTAGTTTGTACCACCTATTCTTCTTGTTCTAACTTCAAGTTGAGGTGTAACATTTTCAACTGCTTGATGGAAAACTTCCATTGGGTCTTTTCCTGTTTTTTCTTTAACAAGTTCAAAAGCAGAATAAAGAATTTCTTGTGCAAGAGATTTCTTACCATCTAACATAATTGTGTTAATTAATTTAGTAACAAGTACTGAATTAAATACTGGGTCTGCAAGCACTTTTCTTATTGGTGCACTATGTTTTCTTGACATGTTTTTCTTTCCTTTCCTAAATTAATTATTTCTTTTCTCTCTTAGCTCCGTATAAACTACGTCCTTGTTTACGGTTTGCAACACCTGCTAAGTCTTGTGTTCCACGAACTATGTGATATCTAACACCAGGAAGGTCTTTAACTCTACCACCACGAATTAAAACAACTGAGTGTTCTTGTAAGTTGTGTCCTTCACCACCAATATATGCTGTAATTTCCATACCATTTGATAACTTAACACGAGCATATTTACGTGAAGCTGAGTTAGGTTTTTTAGGTGTCATTGTAGCAACCCTAGTACATACACCACGCTTAAATGGTGCAGGCATTTTACGCGCCTTTTTTGTTAAGAGGTTGAGGCTTAAGTTCAAAGCAGGTGATTTTTGCTTACGAACTTTATTTTCTCTACCACTTGAAACTAATTGATTTGTTGTAGGCATTTCTTTCCTTTCATAATATCTTTATAAATGTCCTAAATTCATAACCTATGTATTGATTTTTATACAAAAAATAATAATAAGTTTTTCAATTATATAACAACTTTGCCGTGTGTTTCAATTTTTTTTAATTTTTTTATGCTTTTTTAAAAATACAAATTTGTTTTATGGTTTACTTTTATACAAAATTAAAATATAATAATTAATATTTATATAAACATTATCAACTTAATAATAACTTAATAAATAAAAAAATAATAGGAGAGTCTTATGATTAATTACAAAACAAAGGTTAACGATTTAAATATTCTGCCAAATGAATGAGAAAGTGAAAAAGCTAAGACAATGATGGATTTAGCTTCAAAAGGTCAAAAACTGACAATTGAACAAATTGAAGAGTTAACATTAAATAAATTTGTTCAAAATGCTGTGGATTCAACTTCTCAAGAATTATTAAAAGAAAATTTTGACATTATTATGTTTCCACCAATTATAACAGTTGAAGATATTGCAAGAAACAATAAAAAAATAAATATAACCATAACTTATTATTTAGTTGAAGATGTTGATAAAATTCAATTTACAGATTTAAACATGAATTTTTCTTATAAACCTGTTCCACAAGAGTTTTTGAAAGAAAGATTTGAAAAAATGATTCAAGATTATCCAATTCTTGAACCATTTGAAGGCACTATTTTAGAAGGTGATGTCATAGAATGAAGTGGTACAAGATCTCTTAATGGCCAAATTGTTGCTAGAGATGATAATGTTGCAGTTCAAGTTAATAAATCTGATTCATATTCAATTAATAGTGAACTTTTGGGTAAAAAAGTTGGCGAAACATTTACAACAACAGCACCCGATGGAGTTATATTTAATATAACAATTCATTCAGGCAAGAGACCAACAAGAGTAAAACTTGATGATTCAAATGTAAAATATATAAATATACCAGGTGTAATGACTCTTGAAGATTTAAAGAATAAAGTTAATAGAGACACAATTAAGAAAAATGCAACAAATGAGCTACTTAGATATTATGAAGAAGCTATTGATCTTATAATGCAGAAAAATGAAATAGAAATAAATAATTTTAATATTAACAAATCAACTTCTGAAATTGTTAATCAATTATTAGCTGAAATTAATGACGCTAATGAGAAAGAAAAAATTGCTAAAGAAATAGAAAATCAAACTGATGAAGGAAACAAAATTATTGAGGGCGCCATTAAAAGATCAATTATTAAATATAAACTATTTTTAATGAATAAAATTCTAGGCAGAAAAGCAAATGTTAAAATTACTGATTATGACATAGCTAATGAAGTTAAATTTTTATCATCGTCTATTTTTCCAATTCCAAGAGAATTGGACAACGAACAATTAATTTCTATTTTGACACATCAAAAGATAGCTCTTTTTTTACTTGAAAAAAATGATTTAGAACAATACAAATTAATCATAAAAGACTTTAATATAGTCTAATTTGAAAAAACTACTTGCTAGTTTTTTTGTTCATTTAGGAGGAACAATGTTGGAAGTACAAAATTTAAGCATGATTTTTAGTGATAAAAAATTATTTGAAAATGTTACATTAAAATTTACTGCTGGAAACACATATGGAATAATTGGAGCTAATGGAGCTGGTAAAAGTACATTTTTAAAAATGCTTGCTGGTGAGATTGAGCCATCTAGTGGCCAAATAATTATTGAAAAAGGTAAAAGAATCAGTGTTTTAAGCCAAGATCATAATGCTTATGATGATAAAAATGTAACTGATGTAGTTATACTAGGAAATACTGTTTTGTACAAAATTAAAGAGGAAAAAGATGCAATTTATGCAAATCCTGAGGCTACAGAAGAAGATTACAATCGTGCTGGTGAATTAGAAATTAAATATGGTGACCTTGGTGGTTGAACAGCTGATAATGATGCACAAGAATTATTAGCTGGATTACAAATACCAAAGGAAAAATGAGATGCCAAAATGAGCGAATTAACAGCTAATCAAAAAATTAAAGTGCTTTTAGCTAAAGCTTTATTTGGCAACCCAGACATTTTGATTATGGATGAACCTACAAACCACCTTGATCTTAGGGCTATTAAATGACTTGAGAACTTTTTATCTGATTATCAAAATGTTGTTATTGTTGTGTCTCATGATAGCGATTTTTTAGACAACGTATGCACCAACATTGTGGATATTGATTATAATGAAGCAAAAATGTATACAGGAAACTATTCATTTTGAAAAGAAAGTAGTGAATTAGCAAAGGAACTTACAAAACAATCAAATGCTAAAAAAGAAGTTCAAATTGAAAAACTTAAACAATTTATAGCTAGATTTAGTGCTAATGCATCAAAATCAAGACAAGCTACAAGTAGAAAAAAATCACTTGAAAAAATAACTTTGGATGAAATAAAACCATCTAATCGTAAATACCCTTTTATTAATTGAGATATTCATAGACAATTAGGAAAAGATATTCTTGAAGTTGATGGCTTAACTTATATAAATGAAAAGGGAGAATCATTATTCCAAAATGTCTCATTTACATTAGCAAAAGGCGAAAAAATGGTTTTAATTGGTGAAGACGATATTGCCAAGACTAAATTTTTAGAATGTCTTATGGGAATTACAAAGCCAACTTCTGGTACAGTAAAATGAGGCCAGACTGTTAAATTTACATACTATCCAAATGACAATAGTAAATACTTTAATGATGAAATGTCAATTATTGAATGATTAGCTCAATGACCACCATATAATTCAACAGAAGAGACAAAAGATGTTTCTGACCAAAGAATGCGTAGTTTTTTAGGAAGAATGCTTTTTTCAAACGATTCTGTATTTAAGAAAGTTTCGGTAACAAGTGGTGGAGAGAAGGCAAGATTGATGTTTTCTAGAATGATGCTTTTAGAAGCTAATTTCTTAATTCTTGACCAACCCCTAGATCATCTTGATGCTGAAAGTATTGATAGTGTTATTTCAGGTCTTGAATCATATAAAGGTGGTACAATTTTTACAACTTATAATAGAGCACTAGTTAATAAAGTTGCTAATGTAATTTTAGAAATTGCACCAGATAAAAGTTTTATATATCATGGTACTTTAGAAGAGTATGAAGAAATTATGAATTATTAAAAGTCCTTTATCAGGATTTTTTATTATCTTTTTTTTGCTTTAAAAATAGATTTTTTAGTTCAAAAATAAAAAAATATTTTTTTGCTTGCGTTTATTACTTTATATATTATAATATTAATGCATTTTTACACATGCCCAGGTGGCGGAATAGGTAGACGCAAGGGACTTAAAATCCCTCGAACGTTTAGTTCGTGCTGGTTCAAGTCCAGTTCTGGGCACCATGTGCCTAATGGCATATAAATATGCGCCCGTAGCTCAGGCGGTAGAGCAAATGGCTTTTAACCATTGGGTCAGAGGTTCGAGTCCTCCCGGGCGTACCAGTTCACCTTTGGTGACCAGAACAATAAAAAAACAGGGAAACCTGTTTTTTTATTTATATTCCTATAAAAAAGATAAATTCATTATTTATGTAATTTATTAATTTTGTATTTCTTTATCCTTGTTTTCTTTTGCAATTTTCGCTGTTTGTAATCCTAATTTTAATTTTTCTTCTGCTGCTGAGTACATATCTGCTGTTGGTTGATATGTATTAAATTCCTTTGCTTTGTCAATGACTTTTATTAATTCTCCAATTATCTCTGCATATTGCTCTTGCTGAGTTTTTAGTGTTTCAACAAATACTGTTGCATTTTCAAGTGCTTCGTCATATTTATTTCTTGCAGATTCAAGTTTTAATCCTTGTTCCTTAATATTTTTCAGGTCTTCAATTGCTTTATAAACTTCCTCGGTTGTAGATGTTTTTTTAATTCTTTTTTCGACTTCATATGATCGATTTACTGCTCAGGCACCATATGTATATCATTGATTTTTAATTTCATCATAGTGTTTTTTCATTTCAATGCCTGCTTGAATCCTCTCATTAATTAAAACAATTTGTTTTTCAAGATATAAAATCCCTTGGAAAAATGTCTTGTAATTTCCACTTTTTTTGCTTAATTTATCTAGTTCTCTAATAACTTTTTCAAAATAGCCATATTGCATAAAAGCATCAGTGTTTTGTTGAAAAATTGTTTGCTGAATTCTAGCATATATTTCATCTTTAGTCCCTAATTCACCTATTTCATAGTGTTTTGGTTCTGGTATTAGATCATTTAAATTGTAATTTTCATTTGCTAGTAAACGACTTTTTAAATTTTTATAACCAAAATGAAATGAATCTTTAATATACCCACCATAAGTCAATTTTTCATTTACTTTACTTTCTATATCTTCTGTGCTTATTTTTGGATATTTTTCCTTAATATAACCTAATAATGTTAAATAATCTTCTCTAAATACAAGAGGTTCGATACGGCTTATGTAGAAAAGAACCAATTCTTCATCAAGATTATTTACAAAATCATAATCTTTCAATGGTGCGTTTTTTAATCTAGTTTCAATACTCTTTAATACTTCCAAAATTGTTTTCTTGTCGGCATTAACTAAGAAATCATCTGGTTTAGCCAAGATTAATTTTTGATAAAAATCATTAATTTGATTATATTTCTTCCAAAGAGGAGATTTAAATTCCTCAAATTTTTCTTTCTTTAATTTTTCAACATAGTTTTTATAATACTCATCAATATTTAGTTTTTTTACTTTTTCTAATGTTGTTTTAAATTTAGACAAATCAATTTGTTTTAATTTTAAATTCTTATCATCTTTCAATTGCTCAGATTGTTGTTTTTTTGGTTTATCTTTTTTAGGGCCTCCCAAGGATGTCATGCGTGTATTTCTTCTTCATCAAAATCATTTTTTAGAAAATACATCTGAAAGAACTTCATCAATCTTTTCCTTAATATCTTTTATTTGATTTTCGTTTTTAACTTCCTTATCAACTTCTGGATCATATATTTTTTTGATTTTGTCTTTAATTTCTTTTAAAGCTTCCTTTTCTTTTGGAGTCGTTAATTCTTTTTCTTCAGCTTCTTTTTTCCCTTGTTTTTTAGAAATAACAACACCAGCAACTACTGCAGATGTTCCTAATATTGCTAATCCTAATAAAATACCTAAAGCAATTTTTCTTTTTTTCCTCTTCTTTTCTTTTTCCATAAAAATCCTTAATTTAATACTGCTAGTTGAATTATAAAATAAATTAAGCTTTCTTTTTAGATTACTAAACCAAAAAATAAAAAAATAGGCATAGCCTATTAATTAAACTGTGACTCATGCAACTCATAATAAAAACCTTTTTTGTTCATTAATTCTCTATGATTGCCTTTTTCAATTATTTGACCATGATCAACTACTATTATTGTGTCAGCATTTCTTATAGTACTTAGTCTATGAGCAATAACAAATGATGTTTTTCCTTTCATTACAGTGTTCTGCAAGGCATCTTGAATTATTTTTTCAGTGTTAGAATCTACATTTGATGTTGCTTCATCAAGAACTAGTATTTTTTTGTTGCCTAAAATAGCACGAGTAATTGATAATAATTGCTTTTCACCTTGTGAAAGATTTGCTCCATTATTTTCAATTATTGTTTGGTATCCATTTTTATAATTTTGTATGAATTGATGCGCATTTGTAAGTTTAGCTGCCTCAAAAACATCTTCATCACTTATATTTGGATTTCCAACCTTAAGGTTATTGATAATTGTATCATTGAACATAAATGAATCTTGAAGAACAACTGTCATTAGGTCCAATAGATTGTCTTTTGGAATATTTTTAAGCTCCAAGCCATCAATTTTAATTGATCCTGACTCATATTCATAAAATTTACTCAACAAACTTATTATAGTTGTTTTACCGGCGCCAGTTGGGCCAACTATTGCTATAACTTCACCAGGATTAGCACTAAAAGAAGCATTTTTTAGTTGATATTCATTCATTTTTTTACTATATCTAAATGAAACATTATCAAATTCTATATAACCTTCTACTTTTTTTGAATCTAAATATTGTGGATTCTCAATTTTTTTTGGAGGGTCAAGCTCAATTAATTTAAAAATTCTTGTTGTTGATGCTACACCAATTTGAGTTGAAAAAACAAAGTTAAAAAATAATTGAAGAACACTAGTAAATGTTCAAAGAAATTGAATATAACCATTTATTATTGCAATAACTTCATTGCCTAAAACACCTGCAAATCAGACATTTCCGTTCTTAAATCAAAAAGATATTGCAAGAACTATTAATATTAAAAAATTTGAGAAAATAACAAAATATGGCTCAAAAAACTTAGTATATAAATCACCACGAAATGAACTTTTTCTAATGCCATTAGCTATTTTTTCAAAATCATGATTTGCTTTCTTTTGTCTATCAAATGATTGTGTAACTTTTGAATTTTTAAGCATTTCTTCAACATATGCATTCATATCTCCAAATTTATTAATCATTTCAATATATGGTTTTCTTGCTTTGGCAAGAAAAAGTCAACTTACAATAGCAAAGCATATAATGATAGGTAGAACAATAGCTGATAAAGTTAGCGAATATAATAACATAAAAAACACAACAAAAAGCAATTTAAAAAGCATTCCAGAAGCTTCATTAAACATTTGTACAAGTGTTTGTGATATGTTATTTATATCATTTGTAAGCGTTGAAATTTTGTCACCTACTTTATTCTTATCATGGTAGGAAATAGGCATATAAAGCAAATTTTTTGATGCTTTTGAACGCATTCTTGCAGTTGCTTTAAAAGAAGCGTAAATCATTAATCTATTTTGAAACATTTTAGCAATAAAAGAGATTAAAAACGATAAAGCCATACCTATCATTGCAAAAATAAACTCAACTGATTTAAAACTTTCCTTGCCTATTAAAACATCTTCAGTAAAAAATCACTTAATTAAGAAACCAGTCATTGCTGTTCCAAATGTATACATAAAAGCGTCAATAATTGACAGAAGAAATCCAATAATTAATACTTTTTTATCGTTTTTCATGAATTTTAAAGAAAACTTTAGTAAAGCAATTGTTGAAACTCTGTGATTTTCATTATTGCTATCATTTACTGCCTTTGTGACTTTCATTTTAACCTCCTTTCCTATTGATCTAATTGTGTTTGATAAATTCTTCTATAAAAACTGCAATTTTCTTTTAATTGATCATGTGTTCCAATACCAATTATATGTCCCGAAGGTGAAAAAACTATTATTTCATTAGCATCTTTTATTGCACTAATCTTTTGACTAACTATAATAGTTGAACATTCATAATTTTCTTTTATATTTGTTAAAATTTTTTGAGCAGTTATATTATCCAAAGCGCTTGTTGAATCATCTAATATAAGAATTTTTGGTTTTCTTAAAAGAGTTCTAGCTATTGACAGTCTTTGTTTTTGCCCTCCAGATAAATTTTTCCCACCTTGATAAACAGGATGATGCAATTTATTGCTAAATTCATTAACAAAGTCAAGTGCACATGCATTTTTTAATGCTAATTCTATTTCTTTATCAGTAGCATCTTCTTTAGCCCATAACATGTTATCTCTTATATTTCCAGTATACAATAATGAATCTTGATAGACAATTCCAACTATATCATGCAAGTGTTTGCTATTTAATTCATTAACTTCAAGACCACCAAGTTTAATAGACCCATCATAGTATTTAAAATTATTAACCAATAAATTTACAAAAGTGCTTTTACCACTACCGGTGGGACCTATTATTCCTATTGTCTTTTTAAATGGTATTGTTAAACTAATATTATTAATAACATTACTTGGAGAAGAATCATAATATTTAAATGATAGATTATCTATTTTCATGTCATATGTTTTTACTTTTAATCCTTCAGACAAGTATAATCCATCATTTTTGAATTCGTATACCTCTAATATTCTGCCAACAGAAACTCTCGCTCTAATAAACGAACTTAAAAATGCTAAGAATAATAAAATTCCACCAGCAACAATTCATAAATAATCGAGAAAAAGAGTTATATTAGTTATTGTTAACTTATCAACTTTACTAAGAACAACATTTCTTCCAACAACCGAATAAATCCCGATTATCAAAAGGTTAACAAATGTTGAAAAAAGCGGAAAAGCAGTTGAAAAAATCATACCTATTCTATATTGATTTTTAAACCATTGACCATTGGCTTCTTTAAGAACATTAAATCTTTTTTCTTCAAGATTAAATGTCTTTATAACTCTTATTCCAGATATGTTCTCATCAACAATTTTAGTTACATTTTCAACAGTTTTTTGTGCGCGTTTTAACAATGGATTTACTTTTAACGTTATAACAAGCCCTAAGATAACAACAAAAGGTATTATTCCAAAAATACTTAATGCCATTCTTCAATCAATTATTGCAGTTATAACTAATCCACCAACAATTAAAAATAAACTTTTTATCATTATAGTTGCGCCATTTACTAAAAATTCTCAAAAGATAGCTATATCATTAGAAAGTCGAGTTATCAAAGACTCACTTTTTAAATCTGCAATATTTTTTAGTGACAGCTCTTGATATTTTTTAAATAAAATAGTTCTATAAAAATAGCTACTTTGTTCTGCCGCCCAAACTATTACAATTGTCGATGCAAATGCTAAAATAGCAGTTAATAATGTCTGCAATAAAACAACTGTTGTTAATCAATTAAATGCTAAACTATATTCAACTTCACCAAATTCTATAAGTCCTTTTATCAATGTCACTGAAAATGGTTCTGATGAGTCAGACAAAATAAGACGTATATATAGCACAACTACAAGAGGTAAAAATATACTTAAAATTGTAAAAATAAGAGTAAGAAAACAACCAAATGCAAATTGTCATTTTATTTTTTTATCCAACATTTTAAACATTTTTATCATTTTACTCTCCTTTCAAATATAACTATAAACAAGGTGTTTTTATAAAATTTATAAAAAAATATTAAATAGAGAATTTATAATATAAAAACAATAATTATTTCTATTTTTAAAATAAAACAAGCACAAAATGTGCTTGCTAAATTCATTAATGATTATTATTTTTCTGCATTCTTGGCATTTGTCATTGAACGCATAACCGCATTAATTTGTGACTCAGAAGCTTTTCTACCCATTTGTGCGAACATAGCTTTTATCATATTTCTAGTAATTGGAGGATTTTCACGGATTTGTTTTTCGAATGTTTTCTTCGCAATAATAAAACCAATAAAACCACCAACAATAGCCATAAAAATAGATAAACCGATTATAATTCCAATTCATCCACCTGTTGACATATTACTCCTCCTAATATTAATTATTTTTTTATTTTAACATAAAAAATAAAAATTATTTAAAAGTCAAAAGCAGATAGTAATTATTTAATCATGTTAAAATTTCCTTTTTCAAGAGTTCTTATAACATTTTCGTTCATTTTTTCCGCTAATTTAACTTTAAGATTATCTTTGTTTATATTTTGAAATGCGTTGAAATCGAGGGATTCTAATGATGATGGCAAGTGTATTAATTTTAAATTAGGCAAATTGTTTATAAAACTTTCAGGAATATTTTTAATTCCCTCTGGAATTATTATTTCTTTTATGTTCTTGTTTCAAGAAAAATCATTTGCTTCTAATATTGCTTTTGAGCTAATAGCAACAACAGAATCAATTTTTTGAGGCACATAAATGATTTTTGTATAGTCATTGTTATACAAAATTCCACCATATGAACCATATCAGAAATTACCTGGTTCAACAATAATTTTTTCTAAATTATCAAAATCAAAAGTAGATTTTCAATCTTGTATAGTTTTTACACTTTTTGGTAGCAAAAACTCAGCACTTACGTATTTTTTAGGGACAACTAGCAAATTTTTCATGTCTTTTGTAAATAAAGCACCATTTTTAGAAGCAAATTTCGGATTTTTTACATTTACTTCAAACGATTGAATATTGTGAGTTCCGCCCTCATATTCAATTCTATTAATAAATTCACCAACATAAATATTTTTAGCTTTCCTAAGTGCATTTTGTGAAATTACTACGACCTTAATTTGGCCATTTATCATATCATCATATTTTTGTCCGTCAGGATAATTATAAACAGAGAAACCGCGATTATATTCATACTCAAAATTATTTATTTTAACTTTTGCATCTTTATTTAAAATTTGCATTGAAATGTGATCTTTTGAAAACTCTTCAATAGAAGGTTTAAAATATCTATCTCCCTTTCAAGTTGAATCTGAATGAAAAAATTGTTTACTCTCTTCATCAAATACTAAATTTCATTGATGTGCTCCAAATTTAGATCAACCTATTACAACAACATTTTTCACTCCAATAGAATCTAGCATAGCTTTATATAAATTACTAAAACCACCACAAACTGCTATCTTAAGGTTTAAAGCGTGTACAGGATCAATGGCTGCTGTTGGATCATCATTTCTTGCATACTTTAAATTTTGGCCAATTCAGTCATATATTTTTCTAATTTTTTCAATAGTTTTGTGAGCACCCCTAACAATTTCATAGGTATGTTTTTTAATTGCTTCTTTTTGTCTTTTATCATTTGGATGAAAATAGTAATCTTCAATGTCTTCAAGTTTTACCATATTCATAAATTCGAAAGATTCATTATTTATTGATATATTTTGATCGATTTTTGTGAATCATTCACTAGTGAAATTTTCTTGTTCTTTGATGCCCTGTGAAATTTCAAGTGAGTCATTTGGTTTTTCATTAACTCCTGACTTGTAATTTTTTCTTACTTCTTCAAATAATTTTTTGAGTGCTTTTGTGCTATCTTCATAAAAATCATTGCCTTGATTTTGAACATTTATTGCTATTTTATAGCTAATTTCATTTAAATTGTTTTCCAGAATATCTCTTCATTTTTCATATTGTATTTCTGTTAAATTATTTTTAATAAAGTTTTCTACTTCGCTTTTTAACAGGTTATATTTTTCTTTGTAATTAATTTTGTCTTTATTTTTGTCTACATTTATATAGTTTTTCTTTATTTCTTCGAAGTTGGTTTTCAAAATTTCAAATTGTTGCTTATAAATATCATTGATATTGCTGTTTGTTTCTATTTTATAGCCTGTTTCATTTAAAATGTTTTCCAAATTATTTTTTCATTTTTCATATTGTATTTCTGTTAAATTATTTTTAATAAAGTTTTCTACTTCGCTTTTTAACAGGTTATATTTTTCTTTATAATTGGTTTCTTCTTTTTGTTTTGTAGATTGATTATTATTATTATGATCATCCTTAGTTTTTGAAACAACACATGAAGAAAGCAAAAAAGATGAAAATGGAATTAAACATAAAAAATAGTTCCTTTTCTTCATTATATAGCCCCTTTTTTAAATAGTAATATGTAGTATATTATCAAATTATTTTTAATATTTTGTTAGTAAAAATAAAAAAACCAAAAACGGTTTTTATATCAATTTTAAAAATATTATTTATTATCAATAGGCATGAAACCCTTTTTGAGATCATTTATCAATACATCCCTTTTTAAGATATCCTTATTATATTTATAATCTTTTGAATCCTGATAATAAATATAAACTAATAAATAATCACGAGCATAGTTTCAATTATTTAAACTATTTGATGCTGGACCAAAACGAAATTCTTGTGTTCCTGCTCAATAAGTATTATTAGCTTGGGTTCGATTTGACAAACCAATAGTACCCAAATTTGATTTATATTTATCTATGACATCATTATATTTGCCACTAGAAATTACATTTTCATATGCTTTTGCAAAAGCAAATCTTGTTTTAGCTTCAGCAGTTAAATTAGTTGCATTTCAATAGAAGAAGCTACCTGCATTTGAATACATAATTGCATTAAGAAAAGCATAAACTCTTCAGATAGAGTGATAACCGGTTACATTTTTCTTAACGTCCATAATATTTAAATAGTGTTCCTTGTTTCTTAGCTCATTAAGATAATGTTTAAATAATGGAGAAACTATTACAGAAATAAGTTCTTCAAGTTTTCCATTTACTAAGTCTCTAAAACCAGATCAACCAACTTCAACTTTTGAAGAACTATTATTTGCAGATGAATTAAACATAATATTGAATAAGCCTGAGTTTGAACTAGCTGGTGCAATTTCAAACATAAGGTTTATAAAATCTGAATAAGCTTTTGGATCTATATTAGACAATATTTTGTTAATTTCCTCAGCATTATGGAATATCTTTGAAAGGTTTATTTTTTCGCCATCTTCACTACTTATAAACGCAAGCGCACCTTTTTTAACAGCATTAAGAATTCTTTGTGTTAATGTTAAATTTGATTCTTTGCTAATTTGTTTTAACTCTTTAAAGACGCTGTCAATTATGTCATTAAGGATTCTAGAATTTGGAACAGCTTTTGCAAATGATTTAACAAAATCTTGAATAATTTTTTCTTGTTCTTGGTTAATTGAATATCCATTGTCTCTAAATGATTTTGCTAAAAGTGCTCCAACAGTTTCAAACACATAATCGTGATCATTAGCTAATTCTTTATATCATTCTTTTAGATGTTCTTTAGCTTTATTAACATTATCTGAATTAAAGAATTTTTCTATAAATTTAATTCATGACCCTGTTTCTGCATATCCCTGAGCATTATCTAGAACTTCACTTACTATAAGATTCAAAATGTTTTTAATATTCTCGGATTTAAAAATTCCTTTTCAGAATTTGATAGCATTTTCTTCTGATAATCCCTGTTTTATAAGCATTTTTGCTAAATTAAAATCATTAATAAATTTATCAACAAGTTCTTCATTTGTCGTTATTCCTTCAATAATTTTTTGAATATCTTCTTTTAAAACTTTACTATGTTTACTTATTATTGATGATTTAAGAATTGTTGACCAAAAATCAAAATTACTAATTTTTAGTTTTTCAAGAATAACATTAATTCAGTTAGATTTTAACTCACTAAAATGATTAATCTTCAACAATTCATCTTTTAGACCTTTAACTAAATTAGGAATAATTTTAAGATCTTTTAATAATTTAGGTGAATCTTTAATTAAATCATTTAAGAAAGCAGTATTAGCTTCGGATTCTAAATCAATTTTATAAGGTTTCATGTTACTTACAATTAAACCTCTTATCAATTCTCTTGTTTTTTCGTGATTAATAATACTTTCAAATATTTTTTCAAAATTACTTTCAAGGGTTGTTTCATCTTGATTTTTTAAATATATTTTCAGAATATCCAAGAATGAAGTGGCTGATTGTAACTCGTCATTGTGAGTAACTAATGTACTTAACGCACCACTTATAATTTGTTTTGTTGTATCTTCATCAGAAATAGCTCCAATAAGAATATTATTAATGTCATCTCCATTAATTTGTTGTGAAATTACATCTTTTGCAGATTTCGGCAAGTTGTCAAATAATTTAGTGCCTAAATTTTCCTTTTTCAGTACAACTAATAATGTATTTAAGAATAATTGTGATACTAACTCTTCGTTATTTGATAAATAAGCTGGATCAACAAGTGCTTTTAGAAAACTAACTAGTGTTGTTTCTCATTTATCATTTTCAAACAATTCTGCAAATAATTTTTCCAAATTATCCTTTAAAACAGTTGCATTAATATTTTTACCACTAGATGATAATTCGTTTAATATAACATCAGCAATTTTGCTTGTTATATTTAATTTCGACTCAAAATTATTAAATGAACCAACAAATTTTTTAACTAAATCAATAAATTTGTCTTTATCAATTTTGTTAAGAAGACCTTCTTTAGTCTTGGCAAACTCGTATATTAAATTGGCAATTATTGTTTGTATTTCATTTTGACTAGTTATATTTTTTAATAAATCAACAAGCTTTTCATTTACAAATTTCCTATTTTCAGGATCTTTTAATCATAATTTAACAGATTTTTCAATATCAAAATTAAACAAGTCTATTTCACTGGTCAGAACACCTTTTTGTAAAAAGTTTTTAATTAATTCTTTAACATTATCATTTTCTAATAAATAAATTAATATTTTTGATACATCTTCTCCAGTTATTTTTAGATTGATTCCAGGTAAATATTTAGCAAATAAATTGGTTATTATTAATTTAATTTCGTCAATTGAAAATATCTTTTTAATAAGCGCTTGTAATTTTGAAAAGCCTTGTGATGAAACAAAGTCTTTTACTACATATTTAACTAATTCATTTAAGGTTTTTGAATTTTCAACTTTTTGCTCATCATAATTTATCGCTAATTTCACAAGTTCATTTGAAAGCTCTGTAAATTCACTAGAATAAAGAACTTTTGTAAATATATTTTTGAATTCTTCTTTTGATAATAGAGCATTAATTTGACTAGATGGGTTTTTATATACTTCATTAGAAACTAACTCAGAAATATTAAAATGTTTTAGTAAATTTAAAACTAATTTATTTAAATCATTGCTATACTCGCCTATTTGCATTTTTCTAACTATTTTAAGAACTTTTAATATATTTTCTTCAATAGTAGAACTATTTATTTTAGATTTTATTTCATTTTTAATATTATTAAGCAGTTCTTGAACCTCGATTTTTTGTCCATTTAATAATCTTGGTATTTCAGCAAATAATTGGTTTGTTAATATCTTTATTATTTCAAATTCATTGTCAATTAAATCAAAATTGTTAACAAAAACAGTGATAGCTTTTGCAATATTATTTAAATCTATCCCTTCAAAAATTTGTGGATATTCTATAGATAAACCTTTAAGTATTCTAGCTAAAATATTTGTAAATTCATCAGATGAAGAAATTTCCTTAATTAACTGTTTTGTACGGTTTTTAGCTAAATTTAATAAATCGGGATTTGTTACTAAAATATTTAATAACTCTTTAAATGTTTTAGCTTTTGAAAACTTAGAAGCATCCTTTGATATAGCTACAAAAAGATCCGTAAGCGCATATTTTAAAGATTCGCTATTAGCAAAAATGTTAATAAGAGATTTCAAACTATTTTTGTCTAAATAATTATTGAATTTTGAATAATCAATATTTTTTAACTGTTCATCAAGTACATCATTATTTATATTTTGTTTGATAATTTGTTGAATAAATGATGCTAAAAGAGAAGCAAATTCATCATTATGAGTTTTTATAAATTCAATATTGAAAAATGATGCCATCATTTTTATAAGCATTTCTTCATTAAATAAATTTTCTTTTATCGAATTCATAAAATATTCATTAAATGGTCCTGAAGTTGCCCCAGGTATTCCATCTTTATCTCAATCAGTGTTGAAATAAATTTTTTGTATTTCAAGCAACTTAGATGGTATAAATCCACTTTTAGTAAATCACTGTTTAATTTGGTTTATATTTTCATAATTATTTTTAGTTAAAAATGTATAAAGTTTTCCATCAATATCTGCTTTTTTAAAAAACTCAGAATTTATTAAAAAATCTAAAAGTTTATTAATAAATAAACTTTCATATCTTTTTAGAACTCTTTCAAAATATCATTTATCACCTTGTTTTCTAATTTCTAAATATTGATTATACCTTTTGTCATTAGTTGTATCAAGTGTAAATTTATCTATTGAATTTCCAAAAATATTATTAATTACCTTGAATGGATCTGTAAATTCAATTTGATGAAGATATGTATCAAAATCAGATTTGACAAAATCACTAGATCATTTAATGCCTTTTTTATTCATTTCATCAACATCTCGTGAAGGACTAATTAATTTAACAAAAACATCCCCTGCCATTCTTTTGTATCCAATAGATCCAGGGTGTATATCAAATAAGGTCGGTATGAATTTTCTTAAATTTAAATTTCAAAAATCTTGATTATATGAATTAATAAAATAAAACTTATTTTGGTTAACTTTAAACTTAATTTCGTCATTGAGAATGTTAATTAACAAATTGCCGATACTAAATTTTGGTGAATCACCAAATACCTTCTTGTCAAGTATTTTAAATAAATGAGCAAGTGGAAGCGGATATGATATAAAGTTTACATTTGATGTTTTAGTATATTTTTTTAAAAGATTAGCAAAATGATCAATACGTTGGTTTAACTTTTTAAAAACACCTTTTAATGAGTTGGTTATAGAAAGAACAAGTTCAGTATAATTTAAATCATTGTTTCTAAACTGCTTAATTATTTCAAAAATAGGTATGTTTGAAATTTCCTCTAAAAAAAGTTCAATGAAGTCATTGGCACCAAGCGTTATAGTTACTAAATTAGACTTTTCAAGTGAATCTTTGACTGTTTCAGAAAATTTATTTATTTTATCTATATCTTGAATTTGTAAAGTTTGTTTCAGTTCTTTTAAATCGCTATCGCTTATCTTATTTTTTTCATTTTCTCAATCAAGAATTATGCTTCATTGTTTTAAAGTTGAACCAGTAAAAGAGTGATTAAAGAAAGAAGAAAAACGGTTTTTGTCTGCACTTTGTAAAAATTGAGCTAAATATGCAGGAAAAGAAATGCCTTCAATTTCTCCCTTTTGATTAAAATTGCCAGAATAATCTTTGTCTAATTCAGAATCAAAACCAGCAGAAATTGAATCACCGAGTGCAACATAATTTATTTTATTATTTAGAGTAATAAAATCAGGACTTTTTGCTCTATCACTGGCTTTAATTTTAAAATTATTATTTGGCTCATCTAACAATAAATTATTTTTGTCTTTGTTTGGTAAGCCAGGAACTTTTAGATTTTTGTCATCATTTGGTTGAATATTCCCATCAGAATATTCAAGTTTTTTATCACCAAATGGAATGTATGAAATTCCAATTGCCAATGCTAAAGTAGTAGTAATAGAAATGCATCCTGTGATTAATATGGGCTTTAGTTTAATCTTCATTAATCCCCCTAAAAAAGGTATTGAATATTAATATCTAACTATTATAATGAATTAATCTTAATAAAAAGGATTTTTTAATGCTTGTGCTTTTTTTACCAATAAGTCTTTTTTATTGGCAAAAAAGTAAAAAGATTGCCCACATGAGCAATCTTAATAAGATAATTAATTATCACTTTCTTCATCAAAATTAATTGGTGTAGTTATGAAAATATCATTTTGATATTCATCAAAAATATTTTGAATTTCAGTACTTGCATCAATATCATATTTACCATCGCCAATAAATTGAACTGGTTGAATATTTGGATCATATTTATCAGGGAAATATGATCTAGGATCACGAATATCATATTTACCGTTTTCTTCAAAATTGAAGTTAGTACCTGCTGGAATTTTACGTCCAAGAATAATATTTTCTTTAAGACCATTAAGTCTATCAACTTGTCCCTTAATTGATGCATTAACTAAAATTTTAGGAGTTTCTTGATATGATGCAGCAGCTAGGAACGAATTAGAAAGTAAAGGAATTTGTTTTGCACCTTTAATTTTAACATCTCCAAAAGGAGGTTTTTTACCTTGTGAAATTAATTTTGCAGCTTCTTTTTGATATACTGAAATATCAACAAGTGAGCCATTAAAGAATTTAGAATCACCAGGGTTAGTAATAAGAATTTTTGATAACATTTGACGAATAATTACTTCAATATACTTATCAGAAATTGTAATACCTTGTAAACGGTATAATCTTTGTACTTCTTTAAGGATGTAGTTTTGAACTAAACGAGTATCACCAACACGAAGAAGTTCATTAAGAACAATAGGACCTTCAACAAGTTTTTGACCTGGGGTAACTTTTTCACCAATTGAAACTCTAAGTTTTCTACCTGCTTTTGATTGATAAGATTTAGTTTCAATTTTGCCTTCACGTGTTTTATATTCAAGTGTAATTACATCAAATTCAACCATTTCAGTGCCTTCTTTAACACGTTGAATATTTATTATTGTTCCATAATTTTCAGCAATAATGGCTGGACGTCCTCAAGGAGAGTCATAGGCATCGATTAATTCAATAAGTCTACTAAAACCACCGGTAATATCTTCAACACCAGCAACACCACCGGTATGGAAGGTACGCATTGTAAGCTGAGTACCTGGTTCACCAATTGATTGAGCAGCAACAACACCTACTGCTTCACCAATATTAACTACTCTATTAAGTGCTAAATCTTTACCATAACATTTTTTACATACACCATTAGGTGTGTAACATGATAACACTGAACGAATTTCAACTGCATCTATACCTTCAGCAATTATTCTATTAGCTATTTCAGGGGTAATTAATTCATCAGCAGTAACTATTATTTTGCCCATTGAGTTATAAATTGTTTTGTTTGAAAATCTTCCTTCAATTCTATCGTAGAGTGCTTCAATAACAGTATTTGTTTTAGTATCTTTAATGTCTTTAACTTCAAAACCATAATCAGTTCCACAATCATCTTCAGTTACAACAATACTTTGTGCAACATCAACTAATCTACGAGTTAAATAACCTGATTTAGCAGTGTTAAGAGCAGTATCTGTAAGACCTTTACGGGCACCGTGGGTTGATGAATAGAACTCATAAGCAGTAAGTCCATCAAGGAATGATGATTTAACTGGAATTTCAACAGTTGAACGAACCACACGTTCATTTTCAGCATCGGCTTTTAAAATTTTAGCATTGTTATTCATAAGACCACGCATACCAGCTAACTGAACAAAGTTACTTGAATTACCACGGGCACCAGAATTAAGCATCATAAATAATGAGTTATTTGGATAAGCTTTTGTTAATTTTTTAAGGTCATTCTCAACATCTTCTTTAATAGATGCTCATTTAGCAATAGTTGCATTATATCTTTCATCATCAGTCATAAGACCTTGATCAAAGTAATCTTTAAGTTGTTCGATGTATTTATCACCTTCTTTAATTTTGTCTTTAGTTGTTGGAAGGGTTATAACATCAGAAATTGAAATTGTAGTACCTGATTTTGTAGAGAAATGGTAGCCAAGCTCTTTAATGTTATCCAACACATTAGCAACAATGTTTGTATATCTAAATCATACTTTTTCAAGAACGGCTGTATAATCATCTACTGTTCAAAGAGCTTCTTCATGTTTTTGATTAATAACCACTTCTTCAGCTTTCTTCTGATATTCTTCTCTTATGATTGTTTCAAGCATTTCAACATGATTAATGTCTAACAATTTACCACGAAAATCTTTTAATGCTGCACAAAAATCAAAAATTTGGCTTAGATTATCATTGTTTAATTTATTAATAACAGATGCTATATCACTCATGTTTACAGTTGCAACATATTTGTCATAAACTCTACGAACTATAACCGCAATATCTTTTTTAGATAAAGGCAAGTTTAGTGGCATTTGACTGATAACTTCTGGAAAATTTTGTCCATAAGGAAGTAAGAATTCTTCAAGTTGTTTCTTGTTGCTTGATGTATAAAGAACTTCTTTTTCACTTAATTTTTCTTCACCATTAGCATTTTTAGATTTTACATATTCAATGTGTTTACCAAAGATAAATTCAAAACTATCTGGGAAAACATTATTAAAGATAAACTTACCAACAGTTGAAATAATGTATCTATTTTCAGGATCAGTGTTAAGTCTTTTCTTGTTAATTGCACTAATTGGCATAACAACACGAGCATGAAGAGATACGGCCCCTTCTTCATATGTTCTCATTAATTCTTCAAATGAAGAGAAGAACTTGCCTTCACCCTTAACAGCTTCAGGTTCTTTTGAAGCTGATTTTTCCATTGTTAAGTAATATAAACCAAGAATAATATCTTGACCAGGGTTAATAATAGGTTCACCGTCTTTAGGACCTAAAATATTTTTAGATGCAAGCATTAATTCTCTTGCTTCACGAATTGCTTGGTCGCTAATAGGCACGTGAATAGCCATTTGGTCACCATCAAAGTCCGCATTAAAAGGAGTACATGATAATGGATGCAATTTTATAGCTTTACCACGAATTAAAACTGGTTCATATGCTTGAATTGACAAACGGTGAAGTGTTGGTGCACGGTTAAGAAGTACAACTCTTCCCTCGATAGCTTTTTCAACATAAGGTCAGATAATTGGATCTAAATTTTCAATGGCTTTCTTACCAGATTTAATTGAATTAATGTAATTATCGCCAGCAATAAGTTCCTTAATAATTCATGGTTCAAATAATTTAGCAGCCATTTCACGAGGAACACCAACTTGGTGCATTTTAAGTCTTGGACCAACAACAATAACAGAACGACCCGAGTAATCAACACGTTTACCAAGAAGATTTTGACGAAAACGACCTTTTTTACCTGTAAGAACATCAGAAATAGATTTTAATGGACGGTTATCTTTTGAAGAAACAGGATTTGGTTTCTTTCTTGAATTATCAATTAAAGCATCAACTGCTTCTTGAATCATACGATACTCATTTTGCTTAATTAGCATAGGAGCATCTGTTTCATCTCATTTTTTCAAACGATTATTTCTAATAATAATTCTACGATAAAGCTCATTAATATCACTTGTTGAATGTCTACCACCGTCAAGTTGAACTAATGGACGTAAATCTGCAGGGATAACAGGAAGATTATAAATAAGCATTGACTTAGGATCTTGGCCAGATTGAATAAATGCATTAATTACAGCTAAACGTTTGTAAAGTTTTGCTCTTTCTTGAACTTTTAATGTTGCAGCTGAATTTCTTCTTATCGCTTCATTAATCTCTTTAATTTCTTTTTCAATACGTGCTGATTCAGCTTCTAAGTCTGCATTTTCAAGTAAATATTCAATAGCTTTAGAACCTGTTGATATTCTAGCATCAGAAAACTCTTGAATAATTTCATTGTATTCATAGAAGTCAATACCATAGTCTTGACCAGTTTGAGAAACAGCATATTGTTCTAATTCTGTTAAAGCCTCACTAATAAATTCATATTCTTCACTATCTTTGTTGAATCTTTCTTTTAATTCAGTTAGAGCATCTCTATATATAATAGCAGCTTCGGAAATGTCAATTATTGTGTTTTTAGGTAAGTTTTTAAGACCACCATCTTCAAGAACTATATGGCTTTTATAATAAATAAGTTTTTCTAAGTCACCTTTTGAAACTTCTTTTGATGAATCAGCAACCCTTAAACCAAGAAGTTTAGAAATAATTGAGTGGTCTATTTTGAAAAATCAAAAGTGAACAACTGGGTTTTCAAGATGAATGTGACCCATTCTGCTTCTACGAACCATTTTTGGTAAAATTTTTGGTTGATATTTTTGACACATAGGTGTCTTTTCACAAATTGTGTTTTCATCGCTTTTCTTATATTTAGTTCCGCAAATAGGACATTTAAAGTCTGTTGTAGGACCAAAAATAAGTTCGTCAAAAAGACCATCTCTTTCTGGTTTGTAGCTTTTATAGTTAATTGTTTCAGGTTTTGTTACTTCACCACATGATCAATCAAGAACATCTTGTTTTGTAGCTAAAGAGATCTTAATTTTTTTAACTATGCTTTGAACTTTTCTTTTAAAATTATTCATCAAAACCTCCATCAGCAAGAGCATCGCTTGTTTCAAAATATTGTTCTGCTGCTTCATCATCTTCATGGTTATCTTCAGTAGTAATGTCCAATTTCATACCTAAACCTTTAAGCTCATAATTTAAAACATTAAATGATTCAGGAACACCTGGTTCAGGTAAGTCTTTTCCTGTTACAAGTGAAGTATAAAGTTGATTTCTACCAAAGATATCATCAGATTTATATGTAAGAATTTCTTGTAATACATTTGTAGCACCATATGATTCAAGTGCTCAAGTTTCCATTTCACCAAATCTTTGACCACCATTTTGGCTCTTTCCACCAAGTGGTTGTTGTGTTATAAGTGAATATGTTCCAACACTACGTGCATGCATTTTGTCATCAACCATATGGTTAAGTTTAAGCATATACATAATACCAACGGTTACTGGATTATCAAGTCTTTCTCCTGTTACACCATCAATTAAATATTGTTTACCGCTTAATGGTAAGTTAGCTTCAGCAGTAACATCCTGAATTTCTTCTTTTTTAACACCATCAAACACTGGAGTAACAAATTTACAATCAAGTGATTTAGCTGCCATACCAAGGTGAACCTCTAAAACTTGGCCAATATTCATACGTGATGGAACACCTTGAGGGTTAAGCATAACATCAACTGGTGTACCATCTTCAAGGTGTGGCATATCTTCTTCAGGAAGAATAATTGAAACAACACCTTTGTTACCATGACGACCTGACATTTTATCACCAACACGAATTTTACGTTTAACAGCAATTGAAACTTTAACAATCATGTCAATGCCATCTTCAAGTTGGTCTTTATTGTCTCTACTTAATACTTCAACACCTATAACTGTACCATTATGACCATTTTTAACTTTTAATGAAGTGTCTTTTACATTCATTTGTCTTTGACCAAGAATAGCAGCAAGTAATTTTTCTTCTCTAGATGGATTGTCATCGCCTTTAGGTGAAACACGACCAACAAGCACATCACCAGGAACAACCTCAGAACCAATAAGAACAATTCCATGTTCATCAAGATGCCTAATTGCATATTTAGGAACATTAGGAATTTCTCTTGTTAATTCATCGCTACCTGCTTTACTTGTTCTGAATTGAATTGTCTGTTCTTCTATGTGAATTGAAGTTAAAACATCATGTTTTGCAAGTCTTTCATTCAAAATAATAGCATCCTCATAGTTGTAACCTTTAAATGTTGTAAAGGCAACTAGAAGATTTTTTCCAAGAGCAAGTTCTCCGTTTTTAAAACTTGAACCATCAACAAGTAAATCTCCCTTTTTAATTTCATCTCCAACCTTAACAATAGGTTTTTGATGAGAAACTGTATCTTGATTTGAACGTTGAAAGTTCTTCATATTGTATGTATCAAGGGTACCTTTTTGATTTCTAACCTTAATTTTTTGACCATCAACATATTCAACAGTACCATCATTTTTAGCTCTAAAGTTTGCAGCTGAATATTTAGCAATATCAGCTTCAACACCTGTAGCAACAAAAGGAGCTTCAGCTTCCAAAAGAGGAACTGCTTGCCTTTGCATATTTGATCCCATAAGTGCACGGTTAGCATCATCATTTTCTAGAAATGGAATACATCCAGCAGCTACAGAGACCATTTGACGTGAAGAAACTTCAATAAAGTCAACATCTTCTGCAGAACCAAGAATATACGTGTAATTTTTTCTAATGGTTAATACTTCGTCAGTAATTCTATTGTTATCATCAACATGAACTGTTGATTGAGCAATGTTATAACCAAATTCATCAGCAGCTGTTAAATAAACAACATCATCATAGTCAACAACAGCATTATTAACTCTAAAGTATGGAGTTTGTAGGAATCCATACTTGTTAACGCTTGCATAGTTAGCCAAGTTTAGAATAAGACCAATGTTTGGTCCTTCAGGTGTTTCAATAGGGCAAATTCTTCCATAGTGAGTTGCATGAACGTCACGAACTTCAAATTGAGCTGTATCACGGTTAAGACCTCCAGGTCCTAGTGATGTAATTCTTCTTTCATTTGAGATTTCAGCAAGAGGATTAATTTGGTCCATAAATTGTGAAAGTTTTGAAGAGTTAAAGAAAGTTCTCATTTGATTAGAAACAAGTTTATTATTAGTAATATTTTTTGGAGTAACTTTCTCAGGTTCTTTAGCAGACATTCTCTCACGTGTTGTTTTTTCAAGTTTTGATAAACCTACATTTAATTGATTTTGCATTAATTCACCAACAGACATAATTCTCTTGTTTGTCATTGAGTCTGGATCATCATCTTGTCCTATGCCATCAAGAAGATTAAAGTAGTAGTTAATTGCTGCAATAATATCTGAAACAATTAAGTGTTGAGCTTCACTCTTTGGATCATTACCAATTACTAAAGTATCTAGGCCTTTGTCCATTCTTTTTCTATTTGCATAAATTAAAATTTTTGCAATTTTTGTTGATTTTTTAAGATATGCATAATTTGGATCCTGCATTAATTTTACGTAAACAGTATCTGCATCAATTCCATCAATATCTTCAGTCTTTAAAAGACCTTGATCAAAGTTTCTTTGGATTTCGATAGCAAGTTTATGCTCAATGAATGAACCTTTTTCTAAAAATTTAGTTTCACCATTAGACAATTTAATTTCAAGATCTTGAGCAAGATATCTTTCTGTAATTCTATCAACTAAATTAAGCTTTTTATTCAACATGTATCTACCTGTTGCGCTAAGATTGTAACGTTTTTTGTTGAACAATAAACTTGGAAGAAGGTTAGAAATTGATGACTCTGTTCTTAGATCACCACGACGAATTACACTAAATAATTCTTCACGACAATTGTAAATAACTTTTTTTGGATCATCACTTGATTTAAGTCTTTTGTCTCTTAGAAGAGTTTCTTTAAGTTCATCAGAACTACCAAAAAGGTTAATAATATTTTGTTCATTTAAACCAAGAGCACCTAAAAATGTTACAAGATTAATATTTTTATTCTTGTCGATTTTTATTTTTACAGAATCTGGATTCTTAATTGTGATTTTATGTGAAATCTCAATTCATGAACCAAGTCTTGGAAGAATTTCTAATTTGTTAAACAAGTCATCTGATTGCTTATTACGTACTCCACAACCAAAGTATGCTCCAGGTGAACGAATTAACTGACTAACAATAACCTTTTCACTACCATTAATTATGAAACTACCGCCTGAATTCATAAGAGGAATTTCACCAAGAAGAACTTCATCTTCCTTAACAACACCTTTATCAGTTGTAACTTTAAATTTTGCAAAAAGTTTAGCTGCATAGTTAATTCCTTTTACTTTAGCTTCAACTATTGCATCATATTCTTTTGGTGGCATTTCCAATCTAGCTGAATTGTGTAAATATTCTAATGACACTTTTTTGTTACTTGATGTAATTGGGTAATGTTCTCTAAGTACATCTTCAATTCCGCTCTTTTTAAATCATTCAAAAGAATTCTTAGACATGCTTAAAAAGTCTGGAACAGTTCAGTTATTTTTAGTAACAGAATAGTCACGACGTTCTGTGTAGGGACCATACTTTTTAATTTTGTATGGGTATTTATTTACGTATTTGTTTGCTTTTACAGTTGCCATATACTCAATGCTCCTTCTCAAAAATTTTTTGTAACCTAATGCATGTGCACGCGTACAAAAAAACAATACTTATACTAAGTACTAAATTAATATATTAATTTTAACATACAAATTTTAATTTAAAATTATTTTTTCTAACTAAATTTAAGCCTCAAATCATCAATAAAAATTGCTTAAAAAACCTGTTTTATAGTGGTTTTAAAAAAATAAAATAATCTGCTTATGCAGACTATTTTAAATTAAATTTTTTAATTTTTTGAGAAATTATTTTAATTCAACATCAGCGCCAGCTTCAACAAGTTTTGCTTTTAAAGCTTCTGCTTCAGCTGCAGGAATGTTTTCTTTAAGAGTAGCAGGAAGAGCTGAAACTAATTTGTTTGCATCCATAAGCGCAAGATTAAGAGCTTCTTTAACAGCTTTAACAATAGCAAGTTTTTTGCCGTTGTCGCCTTTAAGGATAACTGTAAAAGTTGATTTAGCTTCTTCAGCAGGAGCTGCAGCTGCACCAGCAGCAGCAACAACAGCTGTAGGGTCGATGCCAAATTCTTCTTTCATTGCATCAACTAATTCCATAACTTCTTTAATAGACATTTCTTTAAGTGATTCGATGAATGCTTCTTTTGTAATTTTTGCCATGATTAGTCCTTTCTAAGATTTGATAAGTAAATTATTGACTTTCTTTTTCGCTAAAAAGTTTTAGAGAAAGAGAGAGTTGTTGTAATGGTGACATAAGTGAACGAGCAAGAATTGTAAGAGCTTCTTCATAGTTTGGTAATGAAGCAACTTCAGCAACAGTTTTTGTATCGATAACTTGGTTTTCAAAAATACCAGCTTTAGGTAGTAATAATTTATTTGTTTTAGCAAAATTTACTAATACTTTAGCAGCAGCATTGTCTTCAAGATTACTAAAAGCAAAAAGGTTTGGGCCAACAAGATATTCGTCAAGGTCATAGCCAACTTCTCTAGCAGCTAATTTAAATAATCTGTTTTTGTAAACTTTTATTTCGATTCCAGCTTTTTTAGCTTCAACACGAAGATTCTTAAGTTCTGCAACAGTCAAACCACGGTATTCAGCAATGATTAAACCTTTAGATGATTGAATTTTTTCACTAATTTCTCTAACAGTTTCAATCTTAGCTAATCTATTTTTTGAAGGTTTGATTGATTCCATATAATCCCCCCTTTCATTAATTAAATAACACAATACCAAGACATTATTAAAGAGAAATCTAAATAGATACACTCGGTAACAAATTAAGCATGAGCAGTTACTGTCTATATGTATTGCTTTTTAATTTTATATCTTAATTAAGTTTTTCAAAGCAAAAAATCTATTATTTTTAGATAATCATATTCAAACAAAAATGTGTATAATAAGCTAATTAATTATTTAAAAATTTTTTTAATTTTTAGAAGCTATTGCTTGGGAGTACAAAATGCATAAAAAAAATAAATTATTCTCAATTTTATCTGTTGGTTCATTGGCTATGCCCCTTATAGTAATGAGTTGTGGAAGCAAATCAGAACCAGCATTAAAAGATGACACTGGAAATTTTTTTATAAAAATAAACAGTAATAATGAAGTTACTATAACAGGTACTAAACGTGTAATTTTTGAAAATAACGATAAATTAGGCTCAAAATCTAACATAGAAATTCCATCAAAATTAAAATATAAGGAAAATGATTATGATGTTGTTGCAATTGAAAATGAAGCTTTTTTGAAATATAATGCATTAGAAAGTATAACAATTCCTTCTTCAGTAAAATTTATTGGCGAACGTGCATTTGAAGGGTGTGAAAACTTAAAAACAGTCATTTTTGCTGATAATTCAAACTTAATAAGAATTAAGAATGCTGCTTTTCAAAATTGCAAGAATTTAGAAACAATAATATTGCCTAAAAATATTAGAACTATTGACGAGTATGCTTTTGCAGAAATAAATAATGATAAGTTTAAAGTTGTAATAATTAATGAAGCTTCTAAAGATTTTAAAATACATTTTGGCAGAGACTCATTCAAAAATTCAAACAATAAGTTCACTTTAACTTTTGAAAAATTAAGTGTTAATAATCTTGAAAAAGAATTAAATGAATTTTCAAAATTTATTGGAGTTAATGATTCACAAAGAATTATATTTAACAAAAAATAACAGGTTCGCCTGTTTTTTATTACTAAAATAGCTATTTTTATAATTCAGAATTAAAATTAAATTTAAATATTTAAAAAATGAGAGATGTACTTAAACAATATATAATTAAAAATATTTATATTTAAATAAAATTTACAAAAAATAGAGGAGGAAATTTATGTCTAATTATTATCAAATTGAAAGAGATGACAAAATATTATTAAAAGCTCAATATGAAGATTCACCAAAAAGCCATATTTATACAAATATAAGTAAAAAATCCGGGGCAATAACAGAGTTTTTATCTGATAATGAAGCTTATATTTTTTTAGATAAAAAAGTTAAAAATTATTATCATTTGGTGGATATTATTGACAAAAAAATTTTAACCTCTGAAAGGGAATATCAAATTGATATAGAATCATTTGTCAGAGAAGAAATAACATTAGAAGAAGTAACGAAAGCTTTTTACTCAAGAATAATTTTTCATAATGCAACTTTATTTAATATAAAGAAAGAAAACAAACCAAAAAATAATTACACATTTTTATTTAAAGACAAGTCATTAGAAAAATATGCTAACAAATTGGAAATTATAGGTGAAAATAGAAATTTATGTAGAAACTATCAAGTCATGCCCGAAAACTACTGTAATTCAGTCGAATTAGCAAATTTTGTTAAAAAAGATTTTGCCAATTTGCCTGATGTTAAAATTACTATTCTAGATAAAAATAAAATTAAAGAATTAGGCATGAATTTAATTCTTGCTGTTAATAGAGGATCAACTCATGAACCAAGAGTTGTGATCATAGAATATAATGGCGATCCTACTTCAAATGAAAAAACAACTTTTGTTGGTAAAGGCATAACTTTTGACACTGGTGGAGTTAATACAAAAGGTTATCATATGGAAGGAATGAAATATGATATGAGTGGCTCTGTTATAGTTGCTTATGTCCTAAAATCATTAGCTGAATTAAAGGTTAAGAAAAATGTTGCTGCCATTATGTGCATAACCGATAATCGTCTAGATGGTGATGCTGTTTTGCCTCAAAACGTTTACAAATCTATGTCTGGAATTTCAGTAGAAATAACAGATACTGATGCAGAAGGTAGATTAGTTCTAGCTGATGGACTTTATTATGGCGCAACTGTGCTAAAATCAACCACTTTAATTGATATGGCTACACTAACAGGTTCTGTTGTTAGAGCACTTGGCAAAACATACTCAGGAATTTGAGCAACAAATGATGAGAAGTGAACAAGATTCAAAAATGCTGCCATTAGAGCAAAAGAAAAAGTTTGAAGATTGCCTTTTCATGAAGACTTTCATGAACCAAACCAAGCAAGCATTACTGCAGACTTAAATAACTACAATGAAAAAGAACTTTCTGATTCAAATACAGCAGCCATGTTTTTAAAAGAATTCACAAACAATGTTGATTATATACATTGCGACATAGCAGGTACAGCTGACATTGATAATAAGCCTATGGGAGTTTTAGTTGAAACACTTGTTGAGTTTGTTATAAATGATTAATACTAAAGTGCAGTTAGTTGCTGCATTTTTTTATAAAAAATTTTTGTATATTTTAATTTTAGTATAAAATAATAGGTATGCAAATGTAGTTCAATGGTAGAACACAAGCTTGCCATGCTTGATACGGGGGTTCAATTCCCCTCATTTGCTCCATATATCCACAAAGGATTCTATAAGTAGCTTATTAAAAGCTACTTTTTGTTTCAAAATAAATTGCTGAGTCTAAAAAGTTTTTATTTAATAAAAAATAAGCACAACCTTAATTTGTGCTTATTTATTTTCTATTTTATTTGTCTTGAATTGCTGCTACACCAGGTAGTTCATGACCTTGGAGAAACTCAAGAGATGCGCCACCACCAGTAGAAACGTGTGAAAAGTGTTTTTCCATACCTAATTTTTGAACAGCAGCAACAGAATCACCACCTCCAACAACTGAGTAGCATGATGGACCTAACTTAGCAATAGCTTGTGCTATTTCTAATGTTCCTTTACTAAAATGATTAAATTCAGCAACACCCATTGGCCCGTTTCAAATAACAGTTTTGGCGTCAACAAGTGATTCTTTAAATAAATTAATTGATTTAGGACCTATATCCATGCCCATTAAATCATCTGGAATATTAAGATCGCAAATAACTGGCTCTACATCTGCAAATTCCTTTGTACATGCATTATCAAGTGGAAGAATAACTTTGTTACCGTATTTAGCTAAGAAATCTTTTGCAAATTCAATTAAATCATTTTCAAGTAATGAAGTACCTACAGAATAACCTAAAGCTTTTTTGAATGTATATGACATTCCACCACCTATAATCATTTTATCAACAGCAGTTATTAAGTTTTCTAGAACTTTAATTTTGTCACTAACTTTTGCGCCACCAACAATGGCTACAAATGGATGAGCTGGGTTAGTAATAGCTTTTGATAATGATTCAACTTCTTGTTGCATTAAGTAACCAAGAGCTGATTCTTTAATGTAAGTTGAAATACCAACATTGGATGCATGAGCTCTATGTGCTGTTCCAAAAGCATCATTAATAAATACATCTCCAAGAGAAGCTCAATATTTAGCTAATTCAGGGTTGTTTTTACTTTCAGCTTTTCCGTTTAAGTCTTCAAAACGGGTATTTTGAACTAAAATAATATGGCCTGGCTTCATATTACTAATAGCATTTTCTAATTCTTTTCCTCTTGTAGAATCTACAAATAAAACAGGTTTTTCAAGTAATCTAGATAATTCAATTGACACAGGGAATAAATCATTTTTAACTATATCGCCTTGTTCCTTAATTCTGCCCAAATGAGAAAATAGGATTAATTTTCCTCCATCATTAATAACTTTCTTAATTGTTGGTAAAGCGGCAATAATTCTCTTATTTGAAGTGATAATGCCATTTTTAATAGGAACATTAAAGTCTACTCTCATTAAAACTTTTTTGTTCTTAAGTTCAATATCATTAATTGTTTTTTTCATGTTGACCTTCCGCAGTTTTTAAATATTTTTAATTATATAAAAATTATTGTTCTAATTACAGATAAATATTTTTATTAGGTCTATCTAAAAAGAATCATATAGATGAACATAATAAAATGAGTGTTGCTGCCTTCTGTACACAAACAATTTGGATTTCAATAGTATTTTTGATGTTTATTTTATAAAGTGGCAAGCACAAAAAATAAAATAACTAGTAATACAATAAAATATTTTGGTTTTAATAGAGCTTGTTAGTTTCTAATAATATTAACATTTAATTTTATTTAATATAATTATTAATAATTAACATTTGTTTTCTAACATGGGGGTTTTATATGTCTAATCGTTCCTTTTTTAATAAGCCTGACCAGGATAAATTTTTAAATAGTGAATATACAAATGAACTATCTAATTTTAGAATTGAAAGTTCAGAAGAAAAAATAGATACATCATTTTTTAACTCCATTAGAAACATAAATAATAGAATTATTTCAGATATTGGTGATGGAGCAAACTCACTAAATGATTTAACAATTGTGGCTATAGCAAAAGCTTTTTGTAAAATTGATGATCCTTACAAAAAAGAAGAGAAAAAAATTTTTCTTATTTCTGATAGCAAAATGAAGTCACAAATGTTTTTAAATATTTTTGCTCGTGTTTTAACTGAAAACAACTATAAAATATTCTCAATTGATGAATCTTATCATGCACCCTTGAATATTCAAAAATATGCTTCAATTAGAAATAAATGTGAAATTATTGTTACTTTTCAATCTTGCAATGGCGATGACAAAAAAATGCAAATTTTATTTAATAACAAAAATGGTTCGCCATTTGATGATGAAAAAATGCAAAAAATAATGTCTGAAATGTCTAGAACTAACCTTCTTGAAATTAATTTACCAGAACTTCCCGCAAAAATTAATTATGATCTTTCTCATTTAAACTACATAAATGAAATTGTAGAACATTACAAAGACAACAAATATTTGGGAGAAAAATTCATAAAATTTGGTATAGATTTTTCAGATGCATCAAGCTATGATTTTTTTACTAGCGGATTTGATAAATTAAAACTTAATTACTTTTCTAAAAAAAGAAATAAAGATTCTAATTACTACCATGTAGATAATCAAAAATATCTCATGCCAATTTACTGAAAAGGCTTATTTAAAGGTTCAAAAGCAAATTTTGTTATTAATCAACAATGCACAGGAATTAATTTATGCATCAAACACAAATCTGTTTTTAAATTTTTTAAATCTGATGAATTAGCAGCCATTTATTTACATTTTTTAATAAACGAAGATTTAAAATTGACTAAAGAGGAATTAAGCCGTTTTATTATTGCTAAAAATAGTTACGTTGGTTCTTTGACAAAAAAAATAGCTGAAATTAATGGAATTCAAACTTATGACTTTATAAATAAGTCAACTATTCATGATATAGTTAAAAAAACTAACAAAAAACTTCTTTTTGCATTCACAGCCAGCAACGAATTTTTATCGCATAATTCAATAAATAAAAACTTTGATGGTTATCAATTCTTATTTGAAATTTTAAGAATGATCAATTACTATAAGGTTGAAAAGAATAAAGATTTATTTGACATCTTAAAAGAAATATATCAAACTTATGGACAACATCAATTATGTGTTAAGTCTTATGAAATGAATTTTGACAGCGCTAAAAGATTTATACAAAGAATAAAACAAGTTGAAAAAATAAGTGATAAATATAAAATTGTTAGATTTCAAGAGTTGTCAAATATTGATAATTTATATAATGTTTACCAACTTTCATTTCAAAATAAAGAATCAACGTATATTAAATATAATCAGGCGTTAAATTCTATCCAAATATATTGTGAAACACTAGAAAACAAAAAAGAAGATAATAGAGAATTAACAATGGTTGTTCGTAATCATGAGATAGTAAATGGACTTGTTGATCTAAAAGAAGATAATCAGGAAAGCAAAGTTTCCAAAAAATCAATTATTAAATTTAGTTTTTATTTTGCTATTTTTGCTGCCATAATTTTATTTTTGTTTTATACAGTTTACAAAATTGATGATGGCAATAATGATGGGCCAATAGCTGTTATGTCAGCAATTATAAAAAAACTTTATGTCAGGTTTGATGCCCCTGGTAACTCTAGACATGTAAATGATGGATATCTTGCAAGAGCTGCTTTTGCTTTTATGTGTTTATCATTTCTAGCAGTAGCAATTATTCAAGCATGAGTATTCAAAAAATTAATCAAATTACAAGGTGGAAAAGTAAAATGACGAGATGTTTTTACTGGTTCTGCAATAGGGTTGATTATTCAAACTCTTACTCCAAAATCAATTGGAGGGGACTTAGCAACATATTGATACCTTAGAAGAAGAGATGTATCAAGACCTATAATGATGTCTTCTATTGTAGTTAACACATTTATATGACAAATAACAAATATTATTTCTACAATCATCTTTGTTCCCATGGGTGTTGCTGCATATAAGAATTTCTTTAGTGGAGATAATCCTATAGTAGCTTTCTTTATTATTATGTTAATTCTAGGGCTAATATTCGACACAGGGCTAGCTATTATATTGCTGGTAATGACAGTAAGTATTAAGGTTCAAAATTTTTTAATTAAAATTATTGTTTTAATGGCTGAATGACTACCATTTATAAAATCTTATGATCCTTTTGCTATTAAGGCTAAATTTAAATATGAAATGTTTAACATTAGACAATGTATGAAAAAGACATTTAAAAATCCATGGCATTTTATTGAAATGGTAATTATAAAAATGATACCACTGTTAATTTCACCTACTGCACTGCAAGCCAAATCGCTTGATATTGTTAAACCGGATATTCAATATGGATATTATATAAACATGACAGTTCAAAGCACTCTTACTCGTGTTGCAAATGCAATTTCATTAACTCCCGGTGGCACAGGAACTAGTGATTTCTTATATAAATCTATAGTTCTTGATTCAATACAAAGTACAGCCTACGATGGCAAGAATCAATATTCTAATGCTGGTATAATAACAGCAATGTCAACATTAGGCACAGTTATAATTGCTTCATTGGTTTCTGCTATATTACTTATGTTGGTTTATATTGGTGAACGTAGAGTTGACTACTATAAAAAGAAAACAAAAAATCTCAAATTATTAATGAACAATAATTTAAATAAAAAAATAAAAACAACTACAAAATATTACAAAATTTCATTCTCACTTTTTTACCTAGCAATAATTGTATTAACACCAATTTTTATTTTTGTAGGCTAAAAATAGATAATAATAAAAAATGGGCTCGAACCCATTTTTATTTTCTTTATTATTTAACATATTTTGAAACAAGCTTAATAACATCAGCTTCTGAATCGGATTCAATAGCTTCACGAGCAATTTGTTCCATTTCTTTTTTAGATAAAGAATTAATAAGTTTTCTTGTACGCAAAACGCTACCTGCACCAACTGAAAACTCATCAAGTCCAAGTCCAAGAAGGATTGGGGCAGCCATTGGTTCACCAGCCATTTCTCCACACATACCAGCTCATTTTCCATGTTTGTGAGCACCATCAATAATCATTTTTATTAATCTTAAAATTGATGGATTTAAAGGTTGGTAAAGATATGCGATTGATTCGTTCATTCTATCAGCAGCCATAGAATATTGAATTAAATCATTTGTGCCAATTGAAACAAAATCAGCATATTTACAAAATTGATCAGATAGAACAGCAGCTGCAGGAGTTTCCATCATCAAACCAACTTGAATTTCATTTGATTTAGCAATATTTTTATTTACTTTTGCAACTTCTTCATAAGCTTCTAAGTAAATATCTTTAGCAGCTTGAAACTCTGGAACATTTGTAATCATTGGGAACATTATTGCAACTTTTCCAAACTCGCTAGCACGGATAATAGCTCTCAATTGTGTTTTAAAAATTTCTTTGTGTTGTGGATCTAAACATAAACGAATTGCTCTATAACCTAAAAATGGATTCATTTCTTCTGGGAATTTATAATATTGCAATGTTTTATCACCACCAATGTCAAGTGTTCTAATAACAACCTGTTTGCCTTTCATAGCTTCAGCAACAGCTTTATAAGCTTCGAATTGCTCATCTTCTGTTGGTCAGTGATCATTGTCCATATACAAGAATTCTGTTCTAAATAATCCAACTACTTCAGCATCATTTTCAAGAACGGCATCTATATCTTTTACTCCGCCAATATTAGCTCCAATTTCAACATGATGGCCATCTGTTGTAACAGTTTCTTTCCCTTTTAAACTTTGAATCATTTTTAAATATTCATTATATTCTTCAAGAAGTTTAGAATATTTATCTAATTCTTCCTTATTTGGGTTAATAACCAATGTACCAGTTGTTCCGTTTAAGGCTATAATATCCCCATTTTCGCAATTTTCAAGAGCATTATTTGCGCCAACAACACTTGGTATATTCATGCTTCTTGCCATAATGGCTGTATGTGAAGTTGTGCCACCAATATTAGTTACAAAACCTTTAACATATTTTTTGTCTAATTGTACAGTTTGAGAAGGAGTTAGATCTTTAGCTACAATAATAACTTCATCCCTAATAGCACTTAAATTAGGTTCTTGTATACCGTTGAAAAAATATAAGAATTTATTCAAAATATCCCTAATATCAGCAGCTCTTTCTTTCATGTATGCATCATCCATTTGATCGAAAATTGCAGCCATATTACTAAAATATTCATTTGTTGCAAAAATAGCTGATTGTCCACTTTTAATGGCATTTATAATATCTTCTGCAGCAGCAGGATCTTGTGCTATTTGTAAATGGGCACCAAAAATTTCTTTTTGTTCTTGAGTCTTTGCTATTTCAATTGTATTTTTAATATCCTTTGTAATTTTTTCAATTGCCTTTTGAAATAAATCAATTTCAGCAACTTCTCCATTTGATTTGTTAGGAATTTCAATTGGTAATTCTTCAATTTTAAAAACTTTAGCAATGGCAATCCCTTTTGAAGCACCTATCCCTTTTATTTGCATTTTTTTACCTCTTTAAATTTAAAATTTTAATTTATTATAATTATTAATATGACATACTCAAATAAAACTAATGTAAAACGCCCTATTTTATCTGAAAACACTTACTTAACTAAAAGCGAGAAAAATATTTTAAAATTTATAAATAGCTTTGAAAAAAACGAATTTGACTTATCTATAGTTGAATTAGCAAAAATTTCAAAAACATCTGAATCTTCAGTAAGCCGTTTTGTAAAAAAATATGGTTACAAAGACTATCGCTCTTTTATAGCTGCAATAAATATTAAATTATCAAACTTTACAAAAATGTACCCTATAGAATATGATGAAAACAATAATCTAAATCCGTTTACCGTTATTCACTCTTCATATAAGTTTGCAATTGATAATATTAGCACTGAAAATGTAATATATAAATGCAAAAAAGCTTCTAAATTAATTAATAATTCAAATAAAATATTTATTTATGGTTCTGGTTCAAGCCAGAGAATAAGCGCGGACTTGGCCGCTAATTTAATAAAACTTGGTATGTCAGTGGTTTCAAATCCAGATTTTCATATATTTTTCCCTTGTTTGGCTAATGGTAACCATAATGATCTCTTAATTGTTTTTTCTAACAATTTAAAATCAAACGAATCTCATTTCGTTATTAAAAATGCAAATAAGAATAACATAAAGGTTATAGCCATTACTTCAGCACAAGAGAATGAAAACAAGAACAATAATCTAAATGTCAATCTCATGATAAATTATGAAAAAATTCATAATGATTCATTACTTGTCCCTGTTAGTTCAAAGGTCTCTCAAATGCTTATTGGAAATATGCTTTTTGAGGCTTTAATATACAATAATCCGGAAAATTACAATAAACTACAAAAAACTTCTGAGCTTATTGATGAGTGAGCTCAAATTGACAAAAATCACAGCTAATTAAATTTCTAAGATGATTCATTATTTGTTTCATCTTTTTTTACCTTTTTTATTTCAAATTCTTTTTTTCGGTAAATAAATTCTAATTTTTCGCCTTCTTCTAAATTATAATCTTTTAACTCTTCTTTAAACGTATAGGTGGGAATACAAAATATCAAACCTTTTTTAATATATTCTAATGAAAGATCATCTAAAACAACGACTATAGAATCTAAAATATTAAATTCAAGACTATTACCATTAGATAATAAAGTGCTTGTATTTACAGAAATACCTGTTTTAAGGGCTTTTTGAACAGAATTAAATGTTTTGAAAAGAGGATCTTTATTAAGATCAATTATCCCACCTGGATAATGATGTAAATCACAATGAATAATTAAATCCTCTATATTTTTGAAAGGGCGAGCAGCTCATAATCTTCTAGAAAATGTCCAAATTGATGGTTGATATCAATATGCGCCACTTACAAAATTAACTCTATGTGTTTTTAATTTTTTCATTTTAATTATTTTTGACCATAGTAAGCATTCTTACCATGTTTTCTATTGTAGTGTTTTTCAACCAAAGCTTCTTGTGCAACTGGAGCAGTATTATTTGAAATTATCAAAGTTTTTATTGCCATCTTAGCAACTTCTTCTAGTGTTAAAGCTAAATCAACAGCAGCTTTTGGAGATTTAAATGATCAAACAAATGGACCGTGTTCTTTAACAAGAGTAGCGCTTGTTGCTTTTCAATCCAAATTTCTTTGTTTAAAAGTTTCAATGATTACTAAACCTGTGTTGTGCTCATATTCACCATTAATTTCCTCTGGGGTGAGTGCTCTGGCACATGGAACTGGGCCATAAAAATTATCGGCATGGGTTGTACCAAAACAAGGTATGTCTTTTCCAGATTGAGCAAAAGCAACAGCATTTGGGCTATGTGTATGAACAATACCTCAAATACCTGGGTTTTCTTTATATAACAATGTATGTGTTGGTGTGTCACTTGATGGTTTATATTTTGAATCATAAACATTGTTTTCCATATCAGTTATAACCATATCTTCAGGTTTTAGTGTTGAATAGTCAACACCTGATGGCTTAATAACCATATATTTTCTATCTTTTGTTATACCTGAAACATTACCTCAAGTGTGAATAACAAGATTATATTTAACTAGAAGCATATTTGCATCATAAACTTCCTGTTTAAGTACTTTTATTTCTTCTTCATATTTCTTATCAATTTGACTCATTTTAATTATCACCCCCCACCATTGATCACTGTTCATTATAAAACTCATGTGCATCAGCTATATATTTAATTGCTTCATCTAAAGTTTCATCTAAATTATTTAAAGATCACATTTCAATCATAATTGGTTGATTTAGTTTTAATTTTTTTAAAATATTTAACATATATGGAAAATCTACAGTACCTGTACCAAAAGGTGTATCACGAAACTTTCCTGGAACGGTATCCTTAAAGTGAAAGGCAACCAAATGATTTTTAGCCACTTCAAATTCATTGAATAAGTCTGTTTTATCAGCTCATTGGTAAATATTACCAAGATCAGGATAAATTTGTAAATAAGGACTATTAACCATATTAATGTATGTTAAAGCTCTAGAATTTGTTCCCATAAATCTTGTATCCATTATTTCAAAAGCAAGTGTTACAGAATACTTTGAGGCTAATTTAACAGCTTCTTTTATTCCTTCAATGAAATACGATCTTGTTTCTTCATCACCTTGTTCATAATACACATCATATCCTGCTAACTGAACTGTTCTAATACCAAGTTTTTTAGCAAGTATAATCGCTTTATGCATAATTTCCATGGCTTTGGCTCTTGTATCTGGATTTTTTGATCCAAAAGGATACTTTCTATGTCCACTTAAAGTCATAGAATTAAAGTTAAATTGATGTTTAACTAAAAGTAATTGAACTTCTTTGATTTGTTCATCATCTCAGTCCAATCTAGAAAGTCTTTCACTGCTTTCATCAACTGAAAATTCCATAAAATCATAGCCCGCAGCTTTAGCTATTTTAATTTTGTCTTCTAGTGAAAACTTATTGTTGATAGCTTTTTCATAAATACCAACAAGTCTATTTTTAACTTCAGTATTTTTCAAATTCATCCTTAAATGCTTTTGCAGCTGCTTCTGGATTTTCAGCATCACGAAGTGAACGACCAGCTATGAAAATAAATACAGGAATATCTTTAAACAATTTAATATCTTCAAGAGCAACACCGCCTGTAATGGTTACTTTAAAGCCTTTTTCAGCTAATTTAGCAACAGAATCAATATCTCTTTGGCCTCATTTAACACCTGAAGCTTGGCTATCTCTTGAACGGTGTCAAACAACTTGAGGAACACCTGCAGCAGATCATGCGTCAACTTGTTCTCATGTAAAGTTTGAAGTTAATTCAATTTGAACTTCTTTATCTTCACCATATTGTTTAGCAACATTCATTGTTTCAATAATAGTAGGAACTTCAGCAGCACAAATACATGTTGTATAATCTGCTCCGTTTTCAAAGAACATCTTGCCAAATACTTTACCAGCATCAGCAATTTTTCCATCTGCTACTATTATTTTTGTAGGGAAAGCTTCTCTAAGAGCTTTAATAGCTTTCTTTCCTTCTGATGAAATTAAAATTGTTCCAACTTCAATAATATCAATATATTTTTCAACTTTTCTAGCGCTAGCTATTGCTTCTTCAATAGTTAAATTATCTAGTGCTATTTGGAGCATTGGTTTCATATTCTACCTCTTATTTATAGTTTTTTTGATATTTGATTGACTACATCATAAATTTAGTGTAATCAACACTTTTGATGATTTCAATAACTTCTTCTTTGCTTTTTGCAGCAGCAATTCTATCAACATTACTTGGGTCTTCAAAAACAGCAATAATTTGTGGAATTGCAACTGCTGTATGAGTTTCACCATCTTTTGCCGCAAGACCCATAACAATTTTAACTTCTCTAGGGTCATCACCAAATTTAATTGGTTTTTTCAATGTAACAAGAGAAAAACCATTTGAGAATACACAATCTTCAGTTGCTGAAGCATGAGGCATTGCAAGACCGTCGGTTAAAATGTAATATGGACCATGTGCTTCTGTTGATTTAATAATTGCATCATAGTAGCCATAAGTAATAACACCTTTATTTACTAATGGTTCACAAGCTTTATGAATGGCATCTTTATAATCTTGTGCATCATAACCCACAATAATTGAATCATTAACAATAAGGTTATCTAATAAATTTAATTTTTCAGCCATTATTTAATGCCTTTTGCTACAGCATCTTGAAATGCGCTTTTAATTTCATTAATATCCATGATGTTTTTAAGACCATATACAGCGGCTTTTGAATTTGCAACTTCAGAAACAAAGTTTTGAGTACATAAAATTACATCAAAATTGTTAGCAACTGATTTACCCATACCAAGACCAAGGGCTTCAACTGATCCTTCAATACCAAGTTCTCTAAGAGCTTGTTGTGTCTTTAATTTAATAATCATACTTGTTCCCATACCAGAACCACATAAACATAATACTTTCATATTAATCTCCTTATAAATAAGTATCATTGGGGAAAAAATCCCTCATTATATAAGAATAAAGGAACAAAGTTCCTTTATTTAAGATAAGAATTAATTAAGCAATTTGAGCTTCTTGTATTAATTTAGGTTTAATTCCCATTGCTTTTTGAAGGAATGTAGGTTTTGTTTGTCTTGCAGAGTCAATAATTTGAGCAAGAATAAGCATACCTATAATGTAAAGTGGTAACACTACATAAGCTGCATAAGCATGACCACCACCAATAAGCATTACTAAACCTCAAATCATTGTTCAGTCAAACATACCGTTGTAACCTGTAGCAAATGGAGTAGCACTTACAGCAGCAGCTTTAACACCAAAGCTATTAAACATTGCTAAACCAAGAGCAATTGAAATAATTTCTAAGAAACCAAATATTGCTGGGACTATAACTGCGGCTTTAAAACCACCAGATGCATTTGCAAATACACCAATAGAACCAGAGTTAAAGAATAATGTAATAAACAATGGAATTACAATAGGAATTTTAAATGAATCACCTGGAATTTGTGAAAGTCCAATAACCACAGCTACACCGATAAATTGAGCAATAGTACCTGAAACGAAACCGAATGTTACAGCATTAGGTGAAAAACCATATGTAGCAGCAACGTCAACAGCAACAACAGCACCAGGAATTAATTTTTCACTAATACCTTGGAATGATTGTTGAAGTTCTGAAACGAACATTCTAACACCTGTTTGAATAACAATAATTGCAGCAACTAATTGAAGTGAACCAAGAATAATGTTAATTACTCAGTACACTGCACCACCACCAACTGTTCATGATTTATATGTACTATTAACTTTTCCAGTAGCTAAATCAGCAAATCTAACTGTTGCATCAAGACCAGGAGCAAATTGAATAATCATGATAAGAACAACAAACACAAATAAAATTAATAATGATTGTGTAAAGATATTGTCTTCAAAAATCTTCAATTTATTTGGCATTTTTCTATTTTCTGCTGAATCTTCAGCTTTACCAAAGTATCTTCCAATTTCATATGCAATAGCAACACCAAACATTTGTTGATGACCAACTGCAAAACCTGCGCCTTGTGTAACAACGTCTGATCCTTTAATTGTACTTGTTGAAGCTACACCTCAGTAAATACCAAGTAATATACCAGAGAATAGAATTGTACCAATTTGTGCACCAACTGATACAGCACCTGATGCATCTCTCATGCCTGCACCTTGTGAAAATAACAAGATTAACACAACAGGAACTACAACAGCAGCTTGTTGGAACATAACGTGACCTGTAATCATTAATGAACGCACGTTTGTATATTTTCTTAATGCAATAAGAGCTATGTTAATAAATAGACCAATAATCAATGCATAAGAGATTCATGATGAGAAACCAGCACCAACTGAATCAAGGAATGCACCTGAAGATGTATGACCTAAATATGTATCTAGAGGAGTAACAGCTACACCGCTAAATTTACTAAATGCAGCAAAGACTGGTTTAGCAAGTCCTATAAGAGCACCTGAACCGATTTGCATCAATACAACACCAATCATAGCCTTTAATGTACCAATAAATGATGTAACAAATCCTCTACCAAGGATTATGTATCCTAAGAACACTAATAAACCAATTAGGATCGCATTAACTCCTAAAAAGTTATTAAGAACGATTTCTTTAATGAAGAAAAGTGAACCAGCTTTAGTTTGTTCAGCATTAACTCCTCCTTTATATCAGTGGTATCCTAATGTTGCAAAAAAGATACCAATAATAATAAGGAGTGTCACCATCGCAGCAATAAACACTTTTCAATTAAAAGGTCTTTTTGTAGATGTTTCTGACATTTTTTCCTTTAATTTTTATAAATATTTTTTTACCAACAGCACTAAAATTAAGCAACTTTAAGGTCTTTTTTAAGTTGTTTTAGTTCTGCTGATACTTTTGATTCATCATATTTTCTAGGTTCGTCAAAAGCAAGAATTTCACGAGGGTTATTAATTAAAATATCTTCAATAGCTTCTTCTGACACGCCAACTTGTTTAAGTAATGGAATGAATCTTTCAAATAGATAAGCGAAACCAAATGTTTCTTTGCCTTTTGTTTGGCCATAATTCTTTTGGTAAAGAATTCTACCTGCATCAAGGCTTAATGTAATGTGTTTTTGTAAACCTTTATCAACTAAATATTTAATATTTTCAGCTAATGTTGAATCTGGGTAGTATTTTACACGGTCTGGACCGTCAAAACAAAGTGTTACGCCAGTATCTTTAATAACTTTTTCATAGTAATATTTGTCTGGGTTTTTATTTAAGTGAGAAATTTGAATTTTTCTTGGGTTTGCACCAAAGTCAATTAAATGTTTAGCAACTTCAAGTGCCATTGTTCCTAATTGTGTATGAACTAAAATAGGACAACCTGTTTCAATACTTGTTCTAGCAGCAACTTCAAGTGCTTTAAGTTCTAATCTGTCAATAGCAGCATAACCTGTACCAGCTTTAATGATACCTGCCTTAGCTTTTGAACGTTTTACAAATGGACCGTTGTAATTGTACTCGTCCATACCTTCTTCAACTTCAGCAACCATCATCTTAACAATTTCATCTGTTGGAACACATGCCAATCATGATGAATATTTGTCATAAAATGCAGCTTTATGGAATCCTGTTGACATAATGATGTTTGCCTTACCAGCAAATGCATTAGCAATTTCCATCATTCTATATACATCTCTACCAACATTAGGTGGATCCATTGTTACAATAGTTTTTCCGCCGTGGTTAACGTATTCTTGTAATTCTTTTTTAGCAGCTTCAACATCGATCATTAAGAAATCAACGTGTTCATGCATCTCAGGACCACCATTTTTAATTAAGTGGTCGTGGCAGTCAGTAATTCCAATTGAGCTAGCTGGAACATCCCCAAGGACTGTCCTGACAAATTTTTCTTTTGCCATATTCCCCCTATATTCATATTTAATTTAAGCTTGTATAATGGGATAAAAATAAACCATTATAGTAATATTTTACTTTAATTAAAAGGCCGAAAAATTAAATTATGAAAATTATTTTCAAATTTTATGGCTTTTTTGTTTAAATATTTTTTAGTCAAAACTTATATAATATATAAAGGTATTGTAATTATGAAAATTATTTTCAAAAAATCTTAAAATATTTGATAAAAATAAATGAAAAAAATTTCTTTTTATAAAAAAGTTTTTTGCTATTTTTCATTTTTTTATTCTCCATAACATTTAATGCCTTTGTATGTTTCTAAATAAGTGTTTATAATTTATAATTATTTTGCTAAATGAAAGGGGCTTTTCATGAAAGTTAAACTAAATCAAATCAAATATTTATTTTTTGACATGGATGGAACTCTCTTAAATAAAGAGAAAAAAATTAATGAATCAGTTGTACAAAAAATTAAAGAATTATCAAAAAATCATAAAGTTATTATTAACACAGGACGCTCATGATATTTATGTCAAAGATTTCATCAACAATTGGGGCTTGACACTCCAATTTTAGGTTTGAATGGTGCACTTTTGTATGATTGAAAGAAAAAGGAAGTTTTTTATTCTAAACCTATAAGCTTAGAAATAAGTCAAAAAATTTTATCAATAGTTTTACAATACAACATAAATCTTTATATGTATTTTGATAAAAAAATGATAGGAATTCAAAAATTTAAGCAAGAGTGATTTGAAAAAGTTATCTATCCAAATGTTTATCCCTTAAATGAACTAAGCGCAGATTATACAGAATATAATAATCCACCTGTTGATATGAAATTAGATGAGCCTGTTATTAAATTTTTACTTTTAATAGATCCATTAAGTAAGGAAGAACTCCAAGAATTAAAATCTAAAATTCAAGCTCTATCAGATGATATTTATGCTATTTCATCTCAAAAAGGTTGCTTAGATATTATGCCAAAAGGATGCGATAAGGGAACGGCAATAAATTCTTTAAAAAATAAATATTTAAATGGTGAAAATATATACGAAAACTCAATTATGTTTGGTGATGCAGATAATGATATTCCTGCTTTTAGGCAAGTTGCCTACTCTGTTGCCCTTAAATCTCATTCAGAAGAGACTGAAAAGGCTGCAAAATTTGTCGTTTCATCATCAAATGAAGATGGTGTTATTGAGTTTTTTGATAAATATACAGAATAAAAAAAATTCAAGACTCAACTTGGATTTTTTATTTATTTTTTTAAAAAACACATATATGAAAGATAAATTTATATATTTAATTGTGATTTATTTTTTTCTTTTGTCATCAGTTTAGTATTAATAAATATACCTGTGATAAATAAATTGATAAAGACACAAATTGCCAAACCATTGTTGTTATTAATCCAGAAGTGAATTCTCTATTATTGATACCTAAATTAAATCTATATATTATTCATGTTACATTAATAGAAAGTATTGTAAATAACATACCCTTTGACATACCCATAAATCTTTTTTGTTCAAGAGATTTGATTACTGATGGGAAAAAGGCAAATGTTGTAAACATTGGAAATACTACAACACAAACGGCATGAAGCTGCGGCCACATTTTCAATGCTTCCCCTTTAGAATTCTTCCCAACCAATCCATATATTGCTAATGCACTTGCTGCAACAACAATTAAACTAGAAACTAATGCTGCTATTCATGCTTTTTTTCTCTTTTGCTCATTTCGCGCATACCTATAAGTAAAATAAATTGTGAAAATGAATAAGCATAATGACAACATATTCGCTATTGCAGAAGCAGCCATTTTAACAGGCGCAACATCCCATGAACCGATTAGCATTCATCCTATTGATCCAGTAAATACTATTCAAAATGAATAAAAATTAACTCCTTCTCCAGTGTCTTTATTTTTTAGTAAATATATAAGTTGAGGCAACCCAACTATAACTGTCAAAATAATAGAAATTGTGGCAAATGTTCAAGCTATTCATCCTGAAATAGGATAATTAACATCTAATGTATAAATTCCAAAGATCTGTTCTAATGTCATAAATTTTGCGGTCCTTTTTATCTTTAAAGTCTAAATTTTATTTATTTTTTTAAATTAAAACAAAAATAAATCTTCAAGTTAGTGATATTACTATGTTAACAAATTTTAATTCTTAAGCAATAAATTTGTTTCTAAAAAAATAAGTTAGACAGAAGAATCTAAACTTATTTTTAAATAAAAATTATTTTCTCATTAAGCTGTTTTATAGGCTTATTAGATTATAATAATTGAAGAATTTTTTTAATAATTTCATCAATCTTTGAATTGTCATCATTTATATATTTATTAACTTCTTTAATATAATCAAAGTCATATTTTTGTTCAAAATAATATTGAGAGAGAGTTTTATTATATGGAGTTATAGATGAATTTACTGATTCTATATCATACTTATTTTTAAATACTCGCTGAATTTTAGGTTTAACACGTCCAAATGAATTTTCGGGATAGCCAATTGCAAGTCCTATTATTGGCAATGCCTTGCCTTTAATATTCAAAATTTGTCTAATTTCTTCAATATATTGTCTAACTCCGCCAATATAGCAGGTCCCAAGATTATTATTTATTGCTGCATCTTGTGCCATTGCAGACTGAATAAAAGCATCACCAAAAGCAGTTATTGCTAAATTTAATGAGTTATTTTTGTCCTTATTGTTTTCTATTTCATTAACAATTTTTATCCTATTGTAATCTGCTAAAAATACTATAAACAAAGAAGAATCGGCAACATGCTTCTGATGAAGCAATTTACCTAATTGTTCTAACAACTTAATATCTTCTACAACTATTGCACTAGATACAAAATAATTATTACTTGCTGGTGCATTGTTTATTGCAGCTAATATATCTTGTTTTTCTTTAGCATCAATAACTTTGTTTTTAATAAAATTTCTAATAGATTTTCTGTTTTTAACCTTATCAATGAAATTCATAAAACTCCTTGTTGTATTTTTTGTTATTTATATTTCAAAATATATCAATAAATATAAACAAATTTTATACTATTTTAAGTTTTAACATTTTTGTAATCCATTATAATTTTTTAAATAACGAAAGGAATTCATGACAATAACAGACAAAGAAATTAAAATATTTTATAAAAAATATCTTCATGATAAAAACAATAAAATAGTTGAAAATTCAATTACAAAAAATGGAATTAAAAATTCAACATTAAATAATGATGTTTTAAGAAAACATAATAACGAATTTTCTATCCAAGTTCCTAAAGCAGGCATAACTGATCAAAAATCATCTGGAAGATGTTGAATTTTCTCAGCAACAAATATGCTTAAAACAAATGTTTTAAAAGTTCTTAATATTGAAAATTTTGAATTTTCTGAAAACTTTCTATTCTTTTGAGACAAATTAGAAAAATCTAATACATTTTTAGAATTGATTATTCAAAATCCTAAATTAAAATATGATGATAGACTTTTTGTTTCATTTATGGACATGACTGTTTCAGATGGTGGTTATTGAGAATGAGCTCAAGGCTTAATTAAAAAATATGGTCTTGTGCCTAAATCTGCAATGAATGAAACAAATGCTTCTACATCTACTAATGAACTTAATCAAGTGTTAGATTTATTTTTAATTTCAGTTGCTAAAAAAATAAGAGATGCAAGTTCTCAAGGCAAAAATCCTGACCAACTTAGAGAAATAAAAATGGAGGCCTTAGAAACAGTTTTTGCGATTAATGCAAAAGCTCTTGGTGTTCCTCCAAGAGAATTTACATTTGAATATCGTGATAAAGACAAAAATTTTCATAGAATAAATGAAATAACTCCTTTAGAATTTGCTAAAAGATTTGTAGGTGAGAAATTCTTAGAAAAAATTAATCTAATTCATGATCCAAGAGGTATTTACCCTGTTAACCGTCTTTATGTATCAAAGTACTATAAATCAGTTATAGAAGAAAAAAGCGTTGTTGCCTTAAACACAAAAATTGATGAAATTAAAAGCGCTGTTATTAAATCATTAAAAGATGGAAATCCGGTGTGATTTGATTGTGATGTAACAATGTTTAATGATAACAAATTAGGAATTTTTGATACTGAACTATTTTCATTCATCGAAACACTAAAAATTGAGATTCCTTCAAAAAAAGATAGATTAAACTTTAGATTATCTACCCCTAATCATGCTATGACATTTGTTGGTGTTGATTTAGACAATAATGGGAAACCTATCAAGTGAGAAGTTGAAAATTCATGAGGTGATAAACATGGCAATAAAGGTTACTTTTCAATGAGTGATGAATGATTTACTGAATACTGTTTTGCTGTCATAGTTGATCCTCAGTATATCTCAGAAGAAGTTCTAGAAGGACTTAAGCAACCTGTTATTGAGTTGGAACCTTGAGATCCATTAGCATAAATAAAAAAGCAAGATCAAGTGAAACATACACTTATACTTGCTTTTATTTTATTATTTTTGTAAAAAAGATAATACAGCTTTATTGTAAACTTAAGTTTAAAAAATATGATTTAATTTGTTATGTTGCATTTTAACTTTTAATAAAAAAGCTCTTCTTAAACTCCCTGACCGTGTTGATGGAAAGACAACACAAAAGCTGCAAATATTAATCCGACCATAAATAATATAATTGCAAACTTTGCAATTTTCTTATTATGATGTGCATGATAAAACTCTGGCAAGAATTCTAAAATACTTATAAAAATAAATATTCCGGCCATAAAAGATTGAACAATGCCTTTTAACTCTCATATTTGATGAATTCCAGAGCCTCCATATGCTCCAATAAGCATAGAAGGTAAAAATAATAGTAGACATAATGATGAAACAACGAGTGACTTTCTTCTTGATCAACCTATTTCTCTTTGTCTATAGTAAAAAAGTATTTGTTCAGGTATTAAATGTAATATTAATGAAATTAAAAATGCTATAGATGTTGATGTAATGCCATATTTTTCAATACCACTAATAATGAAACCAATTAAAAAGCCTTCAGGTATTCTGTGCAACAATAATAATATAATTGCAACAAATTTATATTGAGGTTTATTTTCCGAATTAACCTGTTTTATAACCTCATGTGATGGAGAAATATGATTTTCGGGATTGCTATGATGATCATGTTCATTCTCATGTGAAAAATCATGAACATGTAAAAAAGTCTTAGCAGTAGTATCTTTTGAAATTTTCTTTTCAACCGACAATTTTATAAGTGCTCTCATTCCTCAAGCAGAAAACAATCCTAGAATAAGTCCACCTACAACAATTAAAATATTTCATCCATAAATAACAAACTTACTTTCGTTTGCTTTTGGAACATTAACAGGAGCATAAATAGAACTAATTTCTAATGATTCTTTTAAAAAACCAAACAATGCCATTGTGATGAAAAAACCTGACATAAAGGCATATAAGTAAACAGTGCCTTTTTTACTTAATTTTTCTTTAGAAAAAGCAAATATTAAATTAAATAGCAATGGTATAGTAACTATTATCAAAATAGCGATTAAAATAAAAATAAAGTGGGTTAAATTTATATTTCTGCCTGTAGAAACATGCACCCCATGTCATAACTTATATCAGTTCATATTAATCTAAAAACTCAATGTTATGATAAACTTCCTGAACGTCGTCATCATCTTCCAGTTTAGCAATAAAATCTTGAATTTTGATTGCCTTCTCTCCTTCAAATGAAACTGTTGAATTTGGAATATAAGTTACTTCACATTGTAAAAATTCAGTTATGTTTAAATTTGACTCAACAGCACTTTTGCAGCTTGAAAAATCCTCAGGTGCTGTTGTAATTAAAAACGATTCATCAAGAACTTCAACATCTTCGGCTCCATTTTCTAAACAAACAAGGGTTAATGTTTCTTCATCAACTAATGTTTTAGAAATTTCTAAAATACCTTTATGGTCAAACTGGAAAGGAACGGTTCCTGTTTTTCCTAATTTGGCGTTTTGCTTATTAAATAAAGCTTGTATGTTGCTAGTTGTTCTGTTAATGTTGTCGCTTAATGCAACAACTAAAAAGGAAGCTCCACCACTTATTGTTGCATTATACAAAATCTCAACAAAATTAGCACCCTCTTTTGCGTTACCTTTTGCTTTATCAAGCGCTCTCTCAATATTAGCCTTAGGCATACTTTTTGCTCTTGCTTTCGCTATAGCTAATCTAAGTGCTGGATTAGAATCTGGGTCTGGTCCTCCAGATGCTGTTGCAGCTACATAAATTTCCTTAAACATTTTTTGAAAAATTTTTCCTCTTGCTGCATCATTTGCACCTTTTTTATGTTTAATACCTGCTCAATGCGAGTGTCCTGCCATATATATCTCCTTTTTTATGCTTTTTAATACTACAATTAATTATTTTTAAAAAATTCATCAATTGCCATTGGTCTTGGTGGCAAATGTCTTTTATGATCATTAATTTTATTCATTTTTTTGATTTTTGATAATGATTCAGAACTAATATTATTAAAATCATTCATTAAATACTTATCTAATTCATAATAAGAAAATCCCAGCTCATCTTCATCACTTTGATTTTCTCACAATCCGGCGGATGGTTTTTTATTAATAATTGTTTCAGGGATCCTTAAATAATTTGCCATAACCCTTACTTCTGATTTAAGCAATCTTGAAATTGGCAAAATGTCAACTCCACCATCACCATGTTTAGTAAAATAACCTATAAAATATTCATCTTCGTTGTCAGTTCCTACTACTAAATATTTCATTTCTTGAGCATAAGCATATAGTGTAGTCATTCTTAATCTAGGCTTGATATTGCTAATAGATAATTGATTATTTATGTCTTTTAATTCGGTAGTTAATTCATTATAAGTTTTTTCTAATTTAACTGTTTTAAAGGATAATTGCAATCTTTTTTCTAATTCCTTAATATCATTTATATCATGGTTCATATTGTCAATTGGCATAATGATTCCCAAGGTATTATTTGGAAATGCCTTTGCACACAAAGAAACGACAAGTGCACTATCTATTCCTCCAGAAATACCAACAACACATCCTTTACAATTGGCCTCTGTAACTTTTTGCCTAATTCATTCAACTAAATAATCAGTATACTTTACTATTTTTTCTTCATCAAATGCAGATTCGAATTTATTATCAAACCTTAGTCCTGTTCTTTTATCCATTACTTAAAAATCCTTTTTTATAGTTATATTCTACTATATTTTATTTTTAAAAAGATATCATTAGAATATAAAAAAAGAATAATTAATTATTACTCTTTTGTTTCATTTTCATATCTCATAATACCAAGTTTTAGCTCATCTTCATCATTCGAAACTAACTTGATCTGTCTATACTTAATGGCTTTAAATAAGTTGGAATTAGGATCTGATTCATCAAAAATTGACCTACGAATAAACATATATGTTGGCAAAGGCGAGTTTAACTTTTCTCAATTAGATTCACTTAATTCAACTAATGCCTCTAATGCTTCAGGGTCAGTGTTCAAATCAGGAATATTTAAAAAATATTTATGCTGTTGCCTTTTAAATTTTTCAATATGTAATTCCATTTCATTCCAATCCTCTCGACTATTAAAAATTGAAAATAATTCTGATCCATATCTAGCACAATAGTGATATTTATCACTTTCTTGAATAACACTATTTTGATGATAAAAAGACTCATTTTTTCTAAATTCTGGATCAATAAACCATAAATATCCATCAATTTTATAATTGCTGTAAGCTTCTGAAATAATAGATAGACTTTCTTTAAATTTTTCTCAATTTTTTAATGCTTCATTAGACGAATAAATATCTCTCTTCTTTTGTGTTATTGCAATTATCTTCATGTTTACATCATCGACAAAAACATGAGTGAAATTTGCTTTTAGAATCTCATATTCTTCATTTTCACTATTTGGAATAGTTCTATTAATCACAATCTTACTCTCAATAATTTTGTTTTTATATGACGCAATCATATTTGCTGCGCACTGAGTAATAAATTTGTAATATTTATTTTCTTGAGATCTCAAAAATGCTTGTTCAAATTTTACTTTAAAGTCAAAAGGATGTAGATTAGATGAAAAACGGTATGGAGAATCAATTAATTTATAAATTAATTTTTTTGCGTTATTTGATAACAAAACCATTTTTAATTCATTTTCAAATTTCTCATATTCCATTTTTATAGTCCTTTTTAAAAAACAAATTAATTATTTTCAAATTCACACATAATATCTTTAATTTCTAAATCTTCAGCATCATACATAGGTGAAAAATCATCAACATTTTTGCTAAATTTGACATGAGAACCTCATGGTCAAAAACGTTTTTTAGATTTTATTGTAAGATTTAAAAAATTATTTATTTGGTAAGGGGCTGTTTTTATAGGAGAGTGTGTATAGCCAATCTTTAATGAAGTAACTTTCAATTCATTTCCATAATTAATAAAATTATCAGTTCCAATAATTGAATCATTATCGCCTATAATGAATATTAATTTATCAGAAATTTCTCTATATTTAGCATCTAATTTTTCCATAAATTCTGGGTTTAAAATATACTTTTCAAGTAAGTTATATCATTTGCCTTTTCTGCTAAATGATTCTGTTAATTTTTGACCTTTCTTACTAAATTTTGCACCCCAAACAAATAGTTTGCCAAATAACGACGGGCCTTTTTCAGCAGTGCCTATTACATTTTTTAAAAGGGAATAAGAACTGTTTTTCATCATAGAATAATTAACAGTTGCAAGCATAAAAATTTTCTTAACTCTCTTGTCATTTGCAAGATTAACAGCAACTGCTCCAGCCATCGAATGGGCTAATATATAAACATTTTTAGTTTTAATATTTTGTAAAACTATTTTTGCAATATCAATTCAATCCTCTAATATTATCTTTTCTGCTTTAATTTTTGGAGAATATTTGCTACCTGTAAAGTTTACAGAAACGATATTAAAATTATGATTAAATTCTAATAAAGGTTCTATAAATTGACTATTTGAATTTAAACCATGAAGAAACAACAATGTTGTATCTTTTTTATTATCAACAGCAAAAACAGGCATTTTTTGATTTTTAAAAATAATGTAATTCATTTTCATAATATATTAATTTTACCATTATAAAGATTCATGCTGGACAATAATACAATATATAAATTGTATTATATTTTACACATTTGTCTGTCCCTATTTTTGACGAAAATTATTATAAAACAGGTTTTTTAAGTTTTTTAAAAATAGCAACAGTCTCTACATGGTGGGTTTGACAAAACATGTCACAAGGTTGAATAAAAACTAATTCATAACCATTTTCAACCAAAATTTTTGAATCTCTACACAATGTATTTGGATTACAGCTAATATATCCAATTTGATCACAATTGAGGTCTATAATTTTATTCAAAAATTTTTTATCTAATCCGCTTCTTGGAGGATCAACTACAACTATATCAATTTTATCTTTAACTTTATTAATAGAATTAATAACGTCCCCAGCAAAAAAATCTGAATTATTAACATTGTTTAGAATTGCATTTTCCATAGCATTTTTAACGGCATCAGAAATTATTTCAAGACCTATAACTTTTTTAGCTTTTTGAGCTAAAAATAAAGAAATTGTTCCTATTCCAGAGTAAGCATCAAGAACCACATCAGTTTTTTTTATATTTAAATTATCAATTAGTAAATTATATAAATTATGAGTTTGATATGAATTAACTTGAAAAAAACTATTGTAATTTATAACAAAATTAAAAGAACCAATCTTATCTATAATAAATGTTTCTTGATCAAGATATTTTTTTATAAATCTACCTTTATTTAAGGCAATAATGTTTTTTATATTAGGAAAAGAATGTTTAAGTTCTTTAATAAATAATTTATTTAAAGAAAATTGATCTTTGCCGTCAAAAATCAATAATTTATTATTATTTAAATTACTTTCACGTATAGTCAAAGATTCTGGAAAACTTTTACTATCAAATGGATTATTATTTTTAAAATATTCATTAACAAATAGCAATATTTTTTCAACTTCAGTTGATGCCAATAAATAATTTTTTTGTTCAATTAAATTATGAGTGTTTTTTTCAAAAAGTCCTGTTTTATAGCCATTTTTTGCTTTTTTTATAAATACAGTTATTTTATTTCTATATCTTCATTTTTCTCTAGAAGGTAAAATATCTTTAACAATATCTATATTTAAGTTTCTCTTAAATAATGTTTCGACAACTTTTTGTTTAAAAGATAATTGATTTTCATAACTAATATTACTAAGAGAAACTGCACCAGATGCCATTAATTGTTCATTGTTAATATCTATTCTTTGTGGCGAATCATTATGTCTTTTAACAACTTTAGCAAAGGCAAATTTCGAATTGCTTTTTTTAATAAGAATATCTGCATATTCTCCTGGCAATAAATTGTCAACAAAAATTCTATAGCCATCTATATTTATTACACCTAATCCTTCAAATGAATGATCAAATGCTTGAACATTATTCAAAATAATTCCTTCACGCACAATCATATTTCCCCTTAATATAATAAAAAAATGAGCAACTGCTTGCTAATTTACATAAACTCTAAATTATCATCAATATTGAAAACTTTTGCCCTAGAACACATTTCATAAATTAAAGCATCTAATCTAAAATTATTACTGCTATCATTTTCTATTTTTGAATAAATATTTTTTAAATGAATTGGACTAAAAATCGAAAAAATTGCAGTAGGTTTATTATACTGAGTTCTGTATTGTAAAATTTCATATAAAAAGTCATACTTAAATCACTTATTATGTTTTTCAGAACCAACTCCATCTAGCAGCAACATAGGTACATTTTTCAAAGTTGTTAAAATTTCACTAATTTCTATACTGTTGTTCATTTTGGATTTTAAAAAATTAAACAAATCATTAGTTCTTAAATAAGCAGTCCTAATTCCTCTAGTTGCGAAATTATTAGCTATAGCACTTGCAATAAAAGTTTTACCAGATCCATTTTTACCAAAAACAAATATACGATTATCATTGGTTATGATTTTTTTATTTTCTAATAATTCTCTAGAATTTTTAATTCATTTTGCCAATTCTTTTCTTCCTGGTGTGCTTCCTCTAATTTGACTAACTTTAATGTCTAAATTAGGATTATTTATATCAGTTAAAATCAGATTAATATTTCTTTTTATATGTTTTACAACATTATTTTTAGCCGCTTTTCTTTTTATGATAATTTCCCCTGTGATAGGATGACGCAAAATATTATATGTCCAAGGATAGACTTGAGAATATTCTAACGAATCTTTAATATTCAAAAAAGCCACTATATTATCAAGTAGCTCTTGGTCTGTTATTTTTAATTTATTAATTGCTTTAACTAGTTTTGGATGTGATTTAATTACGTCTAATACTTTTTGATCTACTTGGTCTCTGTTTCCATCAAGGAAATTTACACCAATTTTTTTTTCAATATCTTGACTATTCATACCTCTCCTAATCTTCAATTAAGTTTTCATATGATCTATATTTAGAATTATTTACTGATAATGATTGTAAATAAGTTGCTTTAAATAATTCTTTTTTTCCTAAAACAGATTTATTTTTATTTCCAAACAATAAATCAAGTTGTTTTTCCACATCTTCAAATGTTATTTTATTTTTGTTTAATAAATCAGATAAAACTTTTTTTACATAAGAATAAATTATTTTACCATTAGATTCATATGTATAATAAAAAATTAAGTTAATTGATGAATCATGAAAACCCATTGATCTATTGTATTTTATTAAGTTGACTATATTTTCATCAGGTATTTGTCCAGAAACTTGAGAAAAGAAAAATCTTGAATCAGTCTTTAAAATAGCCTCATATGGATTTGGAAACTCAAAAGTATTGAGATCTAATTTTTCCTGAATAAAAAAGTTAATTTCACTAGTGTCGACATCACGAGAATCAATTTCATACATTGAACTATTACTAAACTCGCAATCTAAATTATTATCAGATGCAAAAACATCATCAAACTTAGCAGAAGCATCTAATAAATATTTCGCCTTTGATAAAAAAGCATTTTTCTCTTTTCCCATAAGTCTTTCAAAATTTTGTTTGCCCATAGTTTGAATTAATTTGTTAGCAAGCAATAAATTCTTTCTAAATCCTGAACTATCAAGCGGCTTTTCAAGTACAAAAACAGTTTTTCTATTATATTCATCAATCAATGTGCTTAAAAGAGCTACTGACTCAAGCTTAATTCTGGCATCATTTAAAATTTTTATATCCATATTTAACAAGTAAGTAAGACTATCAAAATCAAAAATTCCAGACTCATAAGAAGATATGTTTGTTAAATCTCTAAGGTATTCATAAAGCAAAATTGAATTACTGCCTAAAATAGGTGCATAAAACTTACGGAGGTTCTTTAAATCTTCCCCATTAATTGCTGTATTTAATTGAACAGTAAAGAATGGATAATGCAATTTTTTTAACATAATTTTCCTCCTCATTTTATAACCATTTTTAAAGGTTGTAATTCTATTTTAACGATTTGGCAAAACTAAATTTAAAATTAAATTAATAGTACTTTCGCTTTGTCAGTTATTAGCATAGATATCCACAATGGGTTTCTTACCAAAAAGTGCATTTTTTACTATTTTTGGATCGTTTTTTGCATCTATTTGCTTTTTTAGGAAGTTATCCACATTCCTATTTTTCCAATTTTTTTGCCTATTTTTTTCAGGTATTTTCAGGCAAACAATATTATCAAAAAGATTAGAAAAATCAAAATTTTTTCCAATTATTTTTGGTATTTCAACAAAATGAAATTTTCCTAAATTTATAGCTTTAAAAATAAGTGGATAAATGATTTTTTCTAATAAGTCTAAATTACTAGGATTTACGTAGATTCATTCCTTAATTTTTTCTTTAGAAATTCCATTTTCATCATTTAAAAATGACCCTATTTGTGAATTTATAGCGTTATAACCAACATTATTTTTATGATAAATTTCTCTTATATATTCATCACAACTAAAAACTTTCAAACCACGTTCTTTCATTTTGTTTAAAAAGAAACTTTTGCCTACACCGATTTTACCTATTATTGCTATCATTATTCCTCATTTTAAATTTCAAATACTCGTCAATTGCAAGATTTGCGCTTTTTACATATGCTCTAATTAACCCGCCACCGCCAAGTTTTATGCCACCAAAATAGCGTACAGAAAAAACTACTACATTATTGACAGATCTTTTATTTAAAAGATCTAACATTGGTCTTCCAGCTGTTCCGCTTGGCTCTCCATCATCATTAAAGCCATTATTTTGTGAAATACTAAAAAAAGTATATGCATAGCAAATATGCGTAGCTTTTTTATGATCTTTTCATAATTGATCATTAAGTTTTTTTACTTCTTCTTTAGAATTAATTTCATAAATAAAGCTAATAAATTTTGATTTTTTAACTATATATATTTGAGGTTCTATATTTATCACAATTAGATTTTACTAAAAAAAAGAAATAAAAAAAATGGGGCGGATGAAGGGATTCGAACCCTCGCATGACGGGACCACAACCCGCTGTGTTAACCGCTTCACCACATCCGCCATTAAAGTAAAACTATTATACTTTAAAAATAATAAAATAAAAATACTATTTTATAAATTCTTAAAGTAAAATGCATGGACAAAAGCGAAAGATGCATTTTACTTTAAAAACATATTATAAACTTGTTTAAAATCAAAGCATTGTATCTGTAGTTATCAAATATATATTAATTAACATTTTTTGCTATTTTTAATGCAAAACTAGCACCAAAATCATTAATCCACAATTACATTTATTCTAGATATTTTAGTTACAAACCATAAATATAAATTTTCATCTTTTTCCAAAATAACTTATCATCAGGGTTTAATGTATATTTTTATACTTTTTATTGACAAAAATATTATTTTTCATGCCTATTTGTTAATTTTAATTCTTTAAAATTTGATGTCTGATTCGTTTTTTAACATTGCAAAATAAGTAAATTTGTAAAATTAAAAAGTAGCACAACACTACTTTTTTCTGGGTAAAGACAAATTAAATCTAATGGCCAAAATTCTAATTACAAGAATTATTGATGAACCAACGCCTGCTGCAACATAACCATTTAAACGATATAAAGAGGCAAATATTAATACACCTGTTAAAGAAGCAGTTGCGTAAACATCAGATTGAAATATAATTGGAATCCTTCCTGCAAAAATGTCTCTAAGCATTCCACCACCAACACCAGTAATAACTCCAACAAAAACAATTAAAAATAAATTATTACTTTCTATTGCATTTATAGCTCCAACAATTGAAAAAACTGCTAAACCAACAGCATCTACAAGTGAATAAATCTTTTTAGCCAGTGAGCTAATTTTACTGCCACTAAAAAAGAACACAAATAAAGATACAATAAAAGCTACAACCAAATAAATAGGATTTATAAAGGCTGCTGGTGGAAATTTATCAAGAACTATATCTCTAATAATTCCCCCGCCAACAGCTGTGGCTGCGCCCAAAGTACACACACCAAAAAGGTCCATTTTTTTGCTAATGGCAACACTTGCACCAGAGGCAGAAAAAGCCATAGTGCCTAATATTTCTAATATTAATATCGTTCAATCTTGAACATTATTTGGAAAAATAAACATGTTATTTAGATAAGAAATCCATGGCTGCTTGCGCTAATGTAGCTGGTCCAATAATTAAAGCTTCTTCATTAAAACGAACATGCGGATTATGGACTGGATAAATTTGATTTGACTCATTAGGAAGAGGGCATGAAACAAAGAAATAGCAACTTTCTGGTAATTCACTAGCTATATGAGCATAGTCTTCTGAAGCAAGTTCTGGTTCAGAATATTTAACATCATAATCGCTACCAAGTATTTTTTGTGCACTATCAAACACCATTTCGCTCATTTCTGGAGTATTAACTAACGCAGGTACACTTGCCAAGATTTCAAAATTAGCACTTGCTCTGTAAGCTTTTGCAATATGTGAAGCAATCTCTGGCAATCTTTTTTCAACATGTTTTGCTGATTCATTAAATAGTGAACGTGCAGTACCTTCTAAAATAACCTTTGATGGGATAACATTTACATTACCGCCCGGGGTGCTAATGTTTCCAATAGACACAGATGCTGACTTATTTGATGGCAACTCGTGTGCAACCATTATATTAAAGGCTCCGATAATTTCAGAGGCAACAATAACTGGATCTATACCATTATAAGGCATAGCTCCATGCGCGCCCTTACCTTGTATTTCAATTCTAAAATTTAATGCTGATGCCAATACTTGTTTCTTTTGAACTATAATACCCATTTTTTCACCATTAGGCCACATATGTAAAGCTAATCCAGCATCTATTTTAGTATCTAAAAGGCCTTTTTCAAGCATTAATTTTCCGCCATTTAAGGTTTCCTCAGCTGGTTGAAATAAAAATCTAACTTCTCCATTAAGTTCGCTTTCGCGCTCTTTCAACATAATTAAAGTAGCAATTAAAGAAGTTGTGTGAATATCGTGCCCGCATAAATGAGCTTTTGAATTTTTGGCTGCAAAATCAAGACCAGATTCTTCATTAACGTTTACCGCATCCATATCAGCTCTTAAAAGAACTGTCTTACCTTTTTTGCTGTCTCCTAAAGAGCCAACAATTGCATAAGTATCACCCAAATGCTCATATTTAATGTTGTATTCATCTAAAACTGACTTAATAAGTGCTGTTGTATTTGGTAAATCAAAACCAGATTCAGGACTTTTATGTATCTGTCTTCTAATTTTTTTTAACTTTTCAAATAGTTTTTTTGCGTGTTCTAGTAATGTCATTTTTTCCCTCTTATATTATTAATTTAATAAAATTATACTTATAATTACAATGCAAATAAAAAATTGAAAGTATAAATTTATAATTTAAACGTCTGTTTTGAACTTACTTTAAAATAAAAAGGTTACTTTTTAAATTTATCAATAACAAATCATCAACATTATTATGAAACAGATAAATCTAATGGAGCTTTTACTATATTGATAATAAAATATGCCTCCGAATAACTAAATATTTTTCTTATCGTTCAAAAAAATTCTTTTTACTTAATTTTTAACGATAATACTTTTATTCATTAAAGACATTTTTTATGAAATAAATATTATTACAAATTAAAAAGCCCCTGAACCAGGATGCTTTTGATTTAAAATAATTAAAATTGTATATAACTACTAACTATAACTTAATCTAGTTAATGTATACGCAGCAGTGCTGAACGATACAATGCAATTATAAAAAATATGACCATGCTAACTATTGAAATACAAATTCCTGCTATTGATAATTTTCTTCCTTTTCCATTTATTTTTTTAGACCTTGACAAACCAATACATGAGAAAATAAGTCCTAAAACCGAAAAAAAGAATGATAATACAAAACCGGCTATAGCAAAATCATTTGACTGATCAGATGCTGATGACATTTGCTGCCTATTTATATTTTGCATGTATATTTGTGACTGATATTCCGGCCTAACTGATTGTGTTGACTCTGAGATTTCATACATTTTCACTTCTCTATTGCACTGAGTACAATTTGTTAATTCCATATCGAATTTTTTATTGCATGTGTCACAAATAAATAATTTCATTAAATTCTCCTTTTTTGTGTTTTAAACATAAATAAATATTTAATCGCTTACTATAATAGCAAAAAAATTAACACTTTTGTGTTTTTTACGTAGAAACATTTTTAAAAATAAAATTACTATTTGTATCTACCATTTGGGTTATTCCTATTAGTTTTTATCTACTTTTTTGATACTAAAAAACTCTCTAAATATGAGAGTTATTTCATTAAAAAGAATTAAAAATTTTATACTAATCATTTTCTAAAACTTAATATTATTTTGATGAAGAAGCAAGAATTGAAATAAACAAAATAAGTGTTATTATTGAGATAAAAATTCCTACTATTGATAATACTTTTCCTTTTCCATTCATTTTTTTAGACTTATATAGGCCAATAAGTGAAAAAATAAGACCTAAAGGTGGGAAAATGAAAGCAAATATAATTCCTGCATTAGCAAGACCATTTGAATCTGATTTTACTTTAACAGGTGCCATATTCATTTGCTGCAGATTCATATTATTTTGTATCACTATTTGTGGCGCCTTCTGCACAGGTTCAGATTTTGCTAATTGGGTTTCCTCTGGAATTTCATAAATTTTAATAATTTCTTTTTTGCACTCAGTGTAGCTTGTCGACCCTTCATCAATTTTTTTATCACATGTTTCACAAATAAATAATTTCATTAAATTCTCCTTTTTTGTGTTTTTATACTTAAGTGGGGAACGTGAGAAAAATGAGATGTTTTATGGGCATGAATACGAATTTGGCTCATTAGAAGAATTAGAAAAAGCTATCCATAAATATGTAAAATATTACAATGAAAAGAGAATAATTACAAAATTAAAAGGAATGACACCTAAAATGTATAGGCATCATTCCTAAAATAGTTTTTTAGTCCAACTTTTGGGGTTCACTACACTTATAACTTTAAAATTGTATTTATTTTTTATTTTCTTTATTTTTCTCGTTTACAAAATTGTTTGCTGCATAACTTAGTACACTTGATATAATTAAAAAAACAGAACCAGCTATAGACATAGCTTTAACTTTATTAAAATCATAATAAGACTTACCAATTGTTGCTATTATAATAATAGCTATAAAGAATGCAGCAACAAGAATAGCGGTTAATATTATTCCAACAAGAGATTTAGAAAATATAGATCTAAGAACTGACAACACGATGAGGAAACCAGCATATAAAGCTTGTAATGAAAATAAGATAATTAATATTGTTCCTAAATAGAAACCAGCTATCATGCTTGGAGATTCACTTTTATTAATAAATTCATAGACCCCGCTTAAGGTTAGTGATAATATTTTTTTCACATCTAAAATGTAAAAACCAGTTAAAAATCCATTTCCAAATAATTGTGCGTTAACATTATTCTCATTTATATCATTAGGACGCATAAAACTAGCAATGATAAGAATTATAGAAAAAACAAATAGAGTGATAAGAACACCGGTCAATTTTTTAAAAGAGCGATTATTTTTTGTTAAAAAATTCATATAATGCCTTTCTATAATATATACGTACGTATAAAAATTAAATTATACAGAAAAATTTGTAAGCACTGTTAAAACCATAACAAATTTTAAAGTCTGGACCTAAATGACTGGTTGAAAGCAAACTAAAAATAGAAAAATTATATTGAGCCAAAAAAACTTAATATTTTCTATATCAAATCTGCAAAAATTTTTAATGTATGCAGGCAGGCAGTAGCAAAATCTAAAACTAGAGTTATAAAAGTTAAGGAATACAAAAAACGACACAATAATTAGAAAAGCCTTTCTTGATAACAAAGGCAGATATGTCGCTTAAGGTTGAGTGCTTATATTTCTATGAAATATAATATTTATATTAACCCTCGAAGTCTTAGAAGAGATTTTAAGAGATTAAATTTAATATGCAAAATTAGAAAACAAAGAAGAAAAAACGAAATTAAGAACACTAAATTCGTGCTGCCGGATATTGTTAAACGCGACTACAATGACAAATTAAATAGAAATATTTTTGCTACTGATGTTTCATATATAAAAGCCCCTAAAGACGTAAGGATAACCACGTATTTTTATCTGTAATAATTGAGCATAAGACCAAAAAAATCAAAGATTTTAAATTATCTGTTAATAATGATCTTCATTTAGTTATGGATAATATAAATACATTTATGTCTATTGATAAAGATTTTGTTATTCATTCAGACCATAGATTTCAATACACTTCAAAAATCTATATAGACGAAATAAATAAAATGGGAGAAAATGTTTATTATCCCGTGTAGGAAATTCCTTGGATAATAGGAGGCCGAATACTGATTTTCGATTATAAAAAGCGAATGTTTAAAAGAATTAGATTACAGTAAAATAACTTTTGAATATCTGAAAAAAATAATTGTAGATTATATATTTTGATACAACAACTATAGAATTCAATCGAATTTAAATTAAAAATACCACAGCAATAAGCTGTGGTATTAAAATAATATTAAACTGTTAACTTTATTATTTAGTAGTAGCAGTTGTTGTTGCTGTTGATGTTGTTGTTGTTTCAGCAGGTTTAGCAGCTTCTGTGCCTTTTTGTTCTTCTGGTTTTTTGTCTTTTTCATTCTTAGTATTGCATGACATTGCTACTAATGGCATGGCACAGGTAGCAATTGTTCCTGATAATAATATTACTTTTTTCATATTTAATCCTTTCCGTTTTTTGTATTTACTATATATGGATATGTATATAGTAATATATATATATATATATATATATATATGAAAATAATTATATTATAATCTTCTTATTTTCTATTAAAAAATTGAACTATTAACTCAATTAATTTTAAGTAAGTTTTGTTAGCATTTATGGATAATCAATTAATAAATAATAATAATAATAATAGTGGACAGAAACGGTTTTTTACATAGTATATTTAAAATGGATATATACTACAACAAATTTAAATGTTTATTCTTCATTTTCTTCACTTATTGATGCTTTAATTGCCTTAATATTGGTGATTAAACGAAACAATAAATAGCCTTTTGCTATTTATTCTTCGTCATCAGAAGCTTCTAATTTAATTCTTTCTATATCCTTTTTCTCTAAACTTAATTCTTTTGCTTGTTTATTTATTTTATTCATGACAGCATCAGAGTGCGATTGAGCAGTTAAAAGTTTTTTTCTAGCGCCATCTACTCCTTTGATACTTTCATTTATACTTTTAGTTAATTTAAAGTATGTATCCTGAACACCCACGAATAAATCACGAATTTTATCTATTTGTTTCGAAATATTATGAGCCTCTTTTTGCATAGAAAAGTTATATATAAATGCCATAATACTTGTTGGACCTAGAATAAAAATTTTGTGATTGTGAAATATGTTTTGAACAAATTGAGGATCGTTTTTAATTAATTCTAAATAAATTGTTTCAGCTGGTAGATACATAATGGCTCATGGCGTAGTATTATTTGAAGCTTTTATGTATTTTGTGGAAATGCTTTTTGCTTTTTCAGTTATATTATTTTTGAATTCTTTAAAGAGCCTGCTTTTTTCGCTTCTATTTTCCTTTTCGTCATAAGCTCTTCAGCTTTCTAGTGGGAATTTAGAATCGATAGGAATAATAATGTCTTGTTCAATGGGACCGTTTTTTTCCTCTTTCACACTGATTGATTTAATAGCGAAATCAACTTTTTCAGATGAGGATGGATCAAGTGCATATTGTTCAAATCAAAGTTTATCTTTTAAATCTGAAAAAACGTGTTCAAAAATTTGCGATAAACTAAACTCACCATATGTACCAATATTTTTATTTGATTTAAAAACTTTATTTAAATCAATAACACTTTTTTGAACAGTTTCAAATTGTGTCATACCTTTGTTCATTTCATCCATAGATGTTTTGATATTTTGAAATTGTTCTTTAATGTGTTTAGTAAGTTTATCTTCAAAATGTTCATCAATATTTCTCTTTATATTTTCAAATCATTCATTGTTTTTTTTATCAATATCATTGAGTTTTAAATCAATTTTTTGATTTAATTTTTCAATTGCCTCAAAATTTTGTTTAGTTAAATTATCCTTTAAAATAGTGAAATTAGAATTTTGATTTTGATTTAATTTTGTAAACCTATCTCCTTGTTCTTGTTTTAATAAATCTAAATTTTCTTTAATTGAATTTTTAAAGTCATCAAATAATTTAACTCTTCTATCTTCACTTTTAATATATTTATCGTTTATTTTTTCACTCAAATTATTGGTTTCATCAAGAATTATATTTTTTATATTTGCTTTTAAATTTTCACTTAATAAATCGAAATTATTTTTATTTTGCTCATTAATTTTATTTAAGTTAAAATCTTTTTGTTTCTTATTTTTTGCAACAAGCAAAATAGCAAAACAAACAAAAAATGCCAACATGATTAAAATAATTATTGTCAAAACTAGTAATGCTATCTCCATTTTATCTCCATTAAATACTTTTTTTATATTATTAAGTTTACTTTATTTTTATAGCTAAAAAATATAGATATTTCCAATATCGCATTATTTTATTTATTAATTTAATTTTTAATATGTTTATTGATAAATATTTTTAAACATTGATTAACATTTTTATACGTCATTCTATGCTCGCCTTGAATTATTCCGAATTCTTTTATTTTTGAATTATGTAATTGAGTGCAATAGCCTTTATGTTTTTCAAACTCAAAATTTGGATATTTATTGCCTAAATTTATCATATATTCATCTCTTGAAACTTTAGCTAAAATTGAAGCACATGCAACATTGAAGCTTAATTCATCTCCTTTTACCAAATTAACTTGTTTTATAGATAAATTGGGTATTTTTTCAAAATCAGTTATAACTAAATTTGGCTTGATTTTTAAATTATTTATACATCTAAACATACCTTCTTTTGAAGCTTGTTTAGGATTAAGTTTATCCACTTCAGGAGCGGCTATGAATACAATGGAAAAATCAATAGCATTTTCTAATATTTCTTTAGCAAGCTGTTTTCTTTTATTGGGATTAAGCTTTTTTGAATCATTAATTTGGTTATTTGTATAATTCTCAGGCATAATTACGCATGCAACAACAAGCGGTCCTGCACAACAACCTCTTCCCGCTTCATCTAAACCTGCTATTTTTGAGATATCTTTAAAATGTTTTCTTTCGTAGTCTAGCATTTTTTTGAATCTTTCTAAAATAAGATGAACATATGTCCACCTTATTTTCTAATTATTTAACCTCAAAATTTTTATCATCTTTATTATTATTTGATGCTTGGTCTATAGACTCTTTAGGTTCAACAACAATTTCATCGTTGTTTAAATTTTTATTAACTTCTTTATCTCTTTCCTGTTTTTCAAATATATCTAAAATTAAATTAGCTAAAGTTTCTTTTTCCATATTTTCATAACCAGAAATATATAATTTTTCAGCAAAAGCATAAAGTTTTTCATTTGGTAAAAGCATCATTTTTTCAAAGTATTCATCTCTTTTTGACTTGTTTTTAGGCTCTTGTTTATTTGAATTATTAAATTGATTTGAGGTAGTCTCATTATTATATTCTGCTTGTTCAGAAGATGCAACTAATCCATTAAATGCTTGTTCAATATTTTTATAAAACTCTAATAATTCCGGATTTTCTTCCATTTGTTTTTTTGCTTCAATAGCTTTTTCAATATTTAAATACAATGTTTTAATAACTGTATATTTACGAGCAAAAATAAAGTATGAAATAAATAAAACAATAGCACCAATAACAGTTATAACAGAATAAGCTACCTTAAAATCATTATACTTTGGAACACCAGAATCAGTAAAATTACCAGCAAAGAGAGTTGAAATAGCTATATAAAATAAATAGAATGACAATACAAAATATACAGTATTAGGTCATTTAATTATTTTCGAAAAATTCTTACGTTTATAGCCAAAGATTATACTTATTAACATAGCTATCCCAAATCCTAAAATTAGAGAACCTATAATAAATCTTGTGGCTATTCCAAAATAAAATAATTGTTCGCTTTGTCTAAATAGTTCCGATTTGTGTCCATTATCTACATTCGATTTTTCAATGTTTTTTTGAATAAATTCTTTTATTGCGCCATTATATGATGCTTCTAAAATTCCTATTGAATAATAAAATAAAGCCATTATTAAAAATGAAACTAAAGTTATTATAAAAACGGTTTTAAATGACTTTTCATGTTTTCACAAATCTTCATATCCTTGTTCTGGCTTATAATTAAAATTAAACATGAAACCTCCTTATTTATTAATAAATATAATTTTATATTTTTAAATTTAAAATTAAATCAATATTATATTTTTTTAAGTTGATCAAAATCATAATCAGCTATATTGAATTCTTTAGGTATTGGAGCAAAAACTTCAATTTTTTCACTGCTGATAGGGTGCATAAAATCTAATTTATATGCATGAAGCCTTTGATTATAATTATCAACTTCTTTCCCATAAACAGGATCACCATAAACTGGGTGCTTTATGTATGCTAAATGAACTCTAATTTGGTGTGTTCTGCCAGTTTCTAATTCACATCTAACAAGAGAGTATGGTTTTTTATCAATATAAAAAGTTTTAAGCAAATGAACATAAGTTATTGCTTCTTTCCCATCTTTATGAACACTCATTAGACGTCTGTCTGCTTCATTACGCTTTATTGGTAAATTTATTTTTGTTATTTTATTTTCCAAAACACCTTCGCAAATAGCTATATAAGACCTTTTTGCTTGATGTTTTTTAAAAATTTCAGCCAATTTATTGTGAACAACATTATTTTTAGCAACAATTAATAATCCACTTGTGTCCTTATCAATTCTATGAACAATTCCAAGCCGCAAAAGTCCATTAGTGTTAGATAGATCATTTTTAAAATGATGCATCAAAATATTAACTAATGTATCATTAAGATGGCCAGGCGCTGGATGAACAACAAGACCACTAGGTTTATTAACTATAACTATATCTTTATCACTATAAACAATGTCAATTGGTAAATCTAATGGTTTAATATCTGTCTCTTTTTCAATTAACTTTTCAACAGTTATTATTGAGCCAATTTTTGGTAAATAATTAGCTTTTCTAACATAAACATGATCATCTAAATATACTGCCCCTTGCTTAATTAATTCTTGAGCATCATTCCTTGTTATATGACTATTATCGCTAATATACTTATCTATTCTTTCTTTATATTTAACTTCTAATTGAAACATTATTCAATTATATAAAATAATAAAAAAGTGGAACTAAATCCACAAAATTATCCTGCTCATGGAGCAAATGCAATCATAGCCATAGCAACATTAAACAATATTAATGGGAAAATCGGAAATCTTTTATGATATAAAATTGCTGAAATTATGATTGTTATTATGACATAAATAATTAAAATTGGTAATCTACTATTATTAAAGAATAGCGCTTTTTTTGATGTATATGAAATTTTTACATACTCAGAAACTGAATTATTAAATTTTGCATGAGGAAAAACCATTCCGATAATAAGTTGAATAATTAGAGCTGCTATAATTCCAACAATAATAGGATTCATAATTTTCATTAAACCTTGTAAATAAGGAGAATTAGATTTTTTTGTCATAAGTTTCATTGAATAAAACATAACAATTATTGGAGTCAAAATAAATACTAAATAAGTAAAAAAGCAAAGAATAAATCCTCATCACTGCCCACCGCTTATTAAATATCCTGATGCAAATGCAAGTTTTGTTGAAAAAACACCTGGAGTAGCATTGCTTACAGTAAATAAATTGGACATTTCTTGATCACTAATGCCTGCGCCAAAATTATTATTAAGTAATTCCCATAACCACTTAAAAATAGGCATAAATATTTGCCCGCCTCCAAAGACTGATAAACTTACAAAAATAATCAATATGAGTGTTATAAAAATCATTAAAAAGATCATTTTAGGCTCCTACTTCATAATCATCATTGGCGGAAATTAAATTACTTGTTTTTTTATTCTGGTTTCTACCTATTTTTTGCTTAGTAAAGAACACAACAGTAAAAATTAAAATAATAAAAACCATAATTGAAATTGGCATATTATAGGGAGCAGGAATAAAAAAAGTAAAAACAAAAGTCACTAAAAATAAAACAAATCAAAGACCCACATTAATTTGTTTTGCTCCTTTTTTAACATAATTAAAAATAAAAATTACAAGCGAACCAATAATTGTAGATAAAACAGCAACTTCAATTACAAATAAATATTCAAGCGGTATATATTTTGTAAAGTAAAAAAGAACAAAACCAAAAATAACATGAGGCAGAACACCAATAATAACTAGAATTGAACCCTTTCAAAAATTAAAATTTTTAAAAGCAATATAGCTAAGAGCCTCTATAACACTTGCTCCTGGCAACATGTTTGTTAAAATTACATTCTCTTCGAATTCTTTTTCTGTTAACCAACCATATTTATCAACAGTATATCGTTTATATATGGGTAATAACGCGTTCCCCCCTCCAAAACCAACAAATGATGTAAACAAAATAAACCAAAGTACATTAAAAAACGTTGGCTTCTTTTTATAATTCTTACTTAAATCAATATTCATACAAAATATTATAAGTTAAATTAAGCGGGTTTCATAGCAAAGATATAATTAATATTTTTTCCTAATAATGATCATTTTTGTTCATAGCCAGTCATTATATTATTTACACTATGTTTTGATGAATGTAAGTCAGTACCATTATCAATTATTTTTCAATTTGCCTCATTTAAAGAATTTAATGAAAAATCATAAAGTTTATCATTGTCACTTTTAAATTTTAAAATTCCGTTATTATCTAAAATTTCTGAATACTTATCAAGAAAAAATTTGTGTGTTAACCTTCTCTTAAGATGTTTTTTCTTAGGTCATGGATCGCTAAAAGTCAATCAAATAGTACTACATTTTCCCTCAAAAATTTCACCAATATTTTTGGCATCTTCAATTAAAATGAAGAAATTTTTTAAATCTAATTCTTTTGCTCTTTTTAAACATTTAGCAGCTACAGTCTCATATTTTTCAAGCCCTATAAATTTAAAATTAGGATTTTTATAAGCTAGTTCAACAAGCATTTCCCCTTTACCCATTCCTATTTCTAAAACTGTGCTTTTGTCAAGTCTAATTTTACTATCAGTCTGTTTTATAAGAAAATTAGACAATTCTAATTTCTCTTTAGCTTTACTATCATAGCGTAATCTCATGCTCGTATTTTATCAAAAAATAGCAATCGCTTGCTATTTTAATTTTGTTAATTTAAATTACTTTTAAAATAACTTCTTTTGATTTATGTTTTCCCTTCAAAGAGTCTCTTTCTACGTGAATGATTTCGATTTTTTCATTACCGCTTGTGTGCTCTCCAGTCTTTTGTTTACGACGATAACCCAACACTGCAGCCTCGATATCTTCCAGGGTATTTGCTTCAGCTATAACCTCTTGATTCACAATTAATTTTGCTTTAAATTTGTACATAAATCTCCTTAAAAAGTAGGAATAAACCTACTAACTTAATTATAACAAAGCAAGAAAAATCCATGTGAAAGTAATAAAAGTGAATTTTTTTCCTCATTTATTAATGCAAAAAAACTATTTATAGTTATAATTATTTTGTATTCTCGATTATTATTCATTAAATCATTTTTTAATATTAATTTAAAATTGAAAACCAATTTTTAATAACTTATTTATTTAGGAAGGGGTCTACTTTTGAACGAAAAAAAAGATAGGAAACTAGTGTTCCCTGTCGAAGGATCAATGATAAATGTTCAAGCATATAAATATGATGGCTCACTATATCGACAATGAAATGGCATTAAAGTTTTAAGAAATACACCTAAGCACTATGTACTTGTAATGTATAAGTCAAAAGTTAGTGAAAATTCAGGTCATAACTGAATTTGTCACGATTATGTAATTTGATTCTTACCAAAACATTCAATGTATAATGCATTGATTCTTCTTAAACCTGCAAAAAGAAGCAATTATGCATATATAAATATAAGCTCAACTCCAATTTATGAAGATAATACTATTAAGTTTATTGATTTTGAACTAGATGTAAAAGCTTATCCAGACACGCCTGTTTCGGTAGTGGATATGGATGAATTCAAAGAAAATTCAAAGATTTTTCGCTATCCAAAAACATTAAAAGAAATGATATGAAATGGAACAAATGAAGTTTTAGAAAGATATAAACAAAAAGAATATTTTTTCAGCCCAGAAGTTATTGACTATTACATAGATCTTGCAAAAAGAGACAAAACAATTGCTGCAAATTTTAGGGTAAAAAAGTCAAAAAAATAAATTCCTTATTTGCCTTTTTTAAACAAAAAAAAGGCATTTTTCATACCCTCATTTTTCATCTAAACCAATTTTAAGCCGAAATTAGTGAAATTACAACAATTGGTTCCTTATTAAATGTTTTAAATATCTTCTTTCTTATTGCTTGTCTACAAGTGTTTTGTATATCTTTGACACCTTCAAACTTCTTAGTATCCATCAAATTAGCAATAGTAGATTTCACCAAGTCTTGAGCTTGTTTTTTTTCTTCTTTAGCAATCAAGCCAACTGTACTTATTTGTAGCTTTCCAATTATTTTCTTTTTATTAGAGTCATATCTAGCCGAAACTAATAAAACCCCTTCACGTCCCAAAACTTCTCTTTCATTAATAACTTCTGTACTTATATCCCCTACACCTAAACCATCTACAATAACATCGTTAACTTCTTTAACTTTTCCTTTAAAAGAAACTAACTTTTCATCATCGAAATGGGCTACCTGACCATTTTGCATAACCAAAATATTTTTAGGATTAAAATTACAACTTTCAGAAATAAATCTCTGAGCATCCAATAGATATCTGTATAAACCTTGCACAGGGATGATATATTGAGGTCTTAAAACATTTATTAATTTTGTTAAATCTTCTCTTGCTGGATGGTGACTAAAAAATTCAAATTTTGAAATTTCTACAATTTTAGGTGTTATTCTAGCAACATCATCAAGAGTAATGGCTTCAAGCGCTTCCAAACCATTTATTGCAGGAGCAATCATTATAACAGTGTCAGTTGGTTGCAATTTTAAATAAACATCATTATTATCAGTTATTCTTAAAAAACGAGAATGAAGTCTTTCTGTCGATGCAGTTATTAAAATAACAGCATTTTTTGTTTTATTAGCATATTTATAATCAATAATCTTTGGCAATTTTAAATCTGGCATGGCTCTTTTGATTAAACCGAGCACCTGTCCATAAGTTTTCCCATAAGCAATTACTGGTCTATCAGCTTTGTATGCATAATCAAGAATTTGACTAATTGCATACATTTCTTCATCATATGCCCCAATAATTATTCTTTCATCTTCTTTTGCTCTGTCAAATGCTTCTTTAACACTTTTATGCAAAACAATTCTGCTAGAAGCAGCACCATTATAATTCGAATTCCCTGAATCAACAACAAGTGCTCTTATTTTTCTCTTTCCAAAAAGTTTATGTAATTGGTAAATGTCTAATGAACCATAGATACCTAAATTGGCTTCAACAAAATTAAACATGAAAACATAATCACCATTAGGAGTTATAAAATCTAGACCAATATGTCCGGGCATTGAACCAGCTAGTTCTATTGGAGCAACAATAATATCTCCAATTTTTGTTGGTTTATCAAGAACATTAACAACAATTTTTTCTTTAGCTATTTTATATTTACTTAATCTGTCAAGAACTAAAACTTTATTAAATTTAGAAGTATAAACAGGAATTTTTGGTAACCTCATGAGTAATCAAGGCAGCGAGCTAAAAGATTCATTTTTAACATCAGTTATAAAAATTCCTTGAATAAAATCTCTATTTTTTACTAAATAATCAAAATTAGGAATTAACGTATCAATCTTATTTGTAGAGTTAATCGGAATTTTTGCGCCAGAATTAATAATATAAATTTTCTTTTTATCACCATTGTAAATTTCAAAAATATAACAATTTTTTCCGTTTTCGTCAAGCCCGCCTAAAGCAAAAATATTAACACGTTTCATAATAAAACCTCTTTTCATAATATTTAAAATTAAATTCAAAGATTATTTTGTTGAATTAAGAATAGATATAAATTTAATAATTATTTTAACATGTATTATTTAATTAAAAATAAAAAAACTAATGCTTGCTAAACTGAGCATATTTATTTTTCTTTTCTTTTTTAATATTTTCTAATTTTAAAACCAATGTAAATTCGCCCTTTGCTGACCCATTATTTAACTCATTTAAAACGTCATTTGCATTGCCGCGATAAAACTGTTCATGTATTTTTGTCATTTCTCTAGCTAAAAAAACATGGATTTCATTACCTCATACTGAATTTATCTCACTTAAAAAATTAGTGATTTTACTATTTCCAACATAAAAAATATATGCATGTTCTCTTTTAAAGTCTTTAATTTGTTGTAATCTTTGTCCAACTTTCTCTTTAGGAAAGCCCATATAAACAAATGTACTGGACATTGCACTCAAACAAAATGCTGAAATAGCTGCATTCACACCGGGTATTAAATCAATTTTAATGTTATTTTCATTTGCTAATTTAATCAATTCAAAACCTGGATCATTTACTAAAGGCATGCCTGCATCAGAAACAAGAGCAATACTTAAATCCTCTTTATTTAACATGCTAATTATTCCTTTTGCTGATTCTTTTTCATTTATTTTATTATGTAACAAAAGTTTTGCATTTATAGAATAAGCACTCAATAATTTATTGGTTACCCTAGTGTCTTCGCATGCTATATAATCAACAGATTTTAAAACCTCAATGGCCCTATATGTAATATCTTTTAAATTACCAATAGGCGTACCAACTATATAAATTTTACTCATAACTCTCCATTAATTTAACAAGCATTCTTTCAGTTTGAAGAAAATAATTATTGTTAGAATCAAAATTAGATAAATATTCGTTTAACGCTTTAAAACAGGCAAAAAAATCAATTTTTATATCTTTCAATTTTTTTGACACTTTCTTCATTAAAATATTTTTAAATGAATATTGTTCTCATGATCAAGAAAAAATAAACTTGAGACAAGAAACTAATAAAAATAATGTATTCTTCTTATCTTTCTTAGCAAATTTTGAAAGATATACATACAAGTTATATTTATTTTTGAAACTTAAATAAACGGCTTGCAATAAGTCTTCTATTAATGAAAATGAATTATTGCTAACAATTTTTTTAACATGTTCAGCATCAGTAAAAATATTGCTATAAAACAATGCCTCATCAGAAGAGTAATTTTCTTTCAACAATTCATCTTCAATTTCACTACTTAATAGTGTTTTAATGTTGATAACAATGCTTCTTGACAAGATTGTAGATAGAACTCTATTTTTATTATTTGTTGTTAACAAAAAAATAGTATTTTTTGATGGTTCTTCGATACATTTTAATAATGCATTTACTGTAGCATTTGACGCAAATTCAATATTTTTTAAAACAATTATTTTATAGGTATTTTCATCAAAAGATGAAAGAGAACTATAATTTAAAATTGATACTATTTTGTCTTTTGATAATTCATCATCAAAATATAAAATATTATTTGGAAGATGTTCTATGTCCAAGCTTTCAATTTTTGTTTTATTTATAGAATTTATAAAAAACAAAATAGATTCATCAATATTTGAACCTAAATTTGAACTTATTAAATAACAATGGGCTAATTTATTGCTTGCAATAGAATTTTCAATTATTCTTACTAAATTTTTACTGACCATTACACCTGCTCTCATCATTCTTTAAAATCTTTTCTTTCAAAAAGAGCTTTTATAATATCATCAAGAATTTCTGAAATGCTTCTTCATGCATCAATAACAATAAACCTATTTGGATCACTTTTTATAATTGATTTGTAACCATCAATAACTTTTTTATGAAACTCTTCACTTTCAGCGTCTAATCTATCTGTAATAACACGAGTAACAAATCTTCTATGTGCACTTTGCTCATAATTTATATCTAAATAAATTGTAATGTTAGGGACAAAATCATCAATAACCATTTCGGTTATATTTTTAACTCATTCAATGCCTAAATCTCTTGCATACCCTTGATAAGCATAAAAACTATCTATATATCTATCGCATAAAACTAATTTATTTTCCTTGAGCGCAGGAGATATAACCCTATCAATATGGATCCTTCTACTCGCAGAATAAAGCATTGCTTCAGCTTTAGATGATAAATTCGATTCACCATCAAGAATGATTTTTCTAATAGCTTCAGCTTCTTTAATGTCTCTTCCACCAGGTTCACGAGTAATGACATATTTTAAATTGTTTTTTTTACTTAATAATCTTTCTATTAACCCTAAGATAATAGTTGATTTTCCACTACCATCAGGACCTTCAAGGGTTATAAACATGTCATACCTCCAATTTAAATTATTTTGTTCTATTTTCAATTGCTTGTTTAATTGTAAAGCCATCTATATATTCAATATTTGAATTCATAGGGAGACCAATAGCGGCCCTTGTTGACTTAATATTATTTTCTTTAAACAATTGAGTTAATTGAGCTACAGTCATTTCGCCTTCCAAAGTTGGACTCAAAACAATTATAGCTTCTGTTATATTTTTTTCTTTTGCAAATTTAATTAATTCAGGATATTTATAATCATTTTGTTTTGCTTTGCTACTTGTTGAAAGTAAATAAGGCAGAACATAAAAATAGCCATTAAAAAAGTCCAAATTGTCTATTTTGATTACATTTTGAGCATTTTCAACAACCATTAAAATATTCCATAAATTTGGTCTACCACAATTACAACATTTTTCATTTTCGGCTATAAAATTACATTTTTTGCAAAAACTTATTTTTTCTTTAATTGTTTTTAACTTTAACAAAAATGATTCAATATCACTTAATGATTCAGAAATGAAAAAATTACTTATTTTCTCTGAATGTTTTTTTGTTACACCTGGCAAAGTCCTCAAAATTTCAGACATTTCATCAATAGATTTAATTTTCATTATAGACCGAATCCACCTGGCATTTCAGGCATCATAGCTTGTAATTTTTCGTCTATAATTTCAAATATTTCATTCAATGCTAATTGAAAAATATCCTCTAAAATTTCAGGATCTTCTGGATCAAGTAAATCAGGATCACCAATTTTAATATCAACTATTTGTTTATTACCTTTGCACGAAATTGTTACACCATGCTTTGAGTGAGTAAAAACTTCATCCATAAATTTTTCTTGTTTTTCTTGTATTTCTTTTTGTAATTTTTGCATTTTTCTAATCATATTTAAATCCATAAGTACTCCTTAAACTATTTTATTTCGCTCAAAAAATCGAAAATTTCTTTATTAGGATTTTTATCTTTTTCTACCTGCACAACATCAAAATTAACTGCCTCTTTAAGTTGTTCTCTGTCACCTTGTTTAATAATTTCTACAACTTCTTTTGCTACATTTTTAAATATTTCTTTTTGAAAAATTAATATGTGTTTATATTCTGCAAAATAATCTTTAAAGAAGGTTTGAACACGTTGCTTGTTTGAGACATCTTGTAAATAATTCATCATTGGAATATTATCTGATGTAAATACTATATAGTTTTTTCCAACAGCCTTTAGAGAAAGCACATTAAGAGCATTTATTAAATCTTTATAAGCTTTATCATTAATAATTTGTGTAATAGATTCTTTTGCTCTAGTTGCGGCAATAAACATATCTCTATCAGATAGTAAAAGTGCATCTTTTAACTGTTTTATAGTATATTTAGGAAAAAACTCAAATTTTTCTGAATAATATTTCTCATCATATTTAGGAACCTTGCTAACATCAATTATATCTTTAGTTATATTCTCATTCAAATCAATCTCAGATGTATCAATAACTCCACCATCAATATATGTTTCCCCAGTTACATCAAACTCATTAGTTAATAAATCGCCCTCTAATAAACTGATCTCAGACGTGTCTTCATTATTTTCAACAACAAATTCTTGAGTTTGGCTTAATATTTTTTCAACATCACTGGTTTTATTATCTTTTTCAAAATCATTAATAATCATAGGTTTCTCCTTATTTGCAATATCAGTATCGCTATTTATTGAAGCAATTTTTAATAGATAAAGTTCTATTAATTGAAATAAATTATTATTCACATAAAAAAATTCTTTTGTTAATTTATAAAGTTGTTCAGAAACTATCATTGCATATGATAAGTCAATTTTTAACTCTTCAATTTCTTCTAAATTTAAAATTTCAAGCAAATCAATGTTAAGAGTTCTATTATAAACTATAAAATCTTTTACAACATTAATCAATGTTTCGACAAACTGTTTTGGTTCGATTCCTGCCTCTTTAAGGTCATTAAAAATTTGAAGAGATTCTTTTGTGTTTCCGTTAAATAAATTATTTAATATCTTAATAACATTGTCGTTTGTTGTTATTCCAAATGAATATGTAATATCTTCCAAATGTATTTTTCCATTGCCATATGCACTTGCTTGCTCAATAATAGACAATGCATCGCGCATACCGCCTGTAGCTAATCTTGCAACATATTTAACTATTTCATAGTCATATTCAATTTTTTCTTTGTCTAAAATATCTTGTATTTGATCTTCTAAAACTTTATTACTTATTCTTCTAAAATTAAATCTCTGAACTCTAGATAAAATAGTTAAAGGTATTTTTTGAGGATCCGTTGTTGCTAGAATAAATATAACATGAGCGGGCGGTTCTTCTAGAGTTTTTAACAATGCATTAAAAGCACCCTTAGAAAGCATATGGACCTCATCAATAATATAAACCTTATATCTACCTAGGGTTGGTAAGTGCTGGATTTTATCTCTTAGTTCTCGTATTGAATCTACACCTGTATTTGATGCTGCATCCATTTCGATTATATCCATATTGGTAGTCAAATTTTGTGAACACTTATCACACAAAATTGTGTAATCGTCATTATTATGATAACAATTAACAATTCCCGCAAATATCTTGGCAACTGATGTTTTTCCTACTCCTCTTGGTCCGCTAAAAAGATATGCATGGCTTATCTTATGAGATAAAACAATATTTTTTAATGTTTTTATAATATGATCTTGACCTTTAACTTCACAAAAAGTTGTTGGTCTATATTTTCTATATAATGCTTTATAACTCATAGCCACACCTCATCTTTTAATATTTAATAATATTATTACAAATTAATTATTAGATTTTATAAAATAATGATATTAATATTAAATAAACATTTATTATTGTTGTTATCTTTTGCATTATTAAAAAACAAAAAAGTATAATAATAACCAGTATATGGAGGATTATGCATTTTAAAGAATTTTTTATCATCATTCTAATGCTTATGCTTATGCATGCATCTATTTTAGTAATAATGTTGTCATCGCGCTTTAAACATCTATATGCTAAACTAACTTCTGTTCGTTCTTATATTTTAAGAAAAAAGATAGGTCTAAAAAATTGTTTTTTTAAACATTTATATAAACCATTAGCCATTTTAATAACATTAGCTGCTGGATCTTTGATTATTAATATTTTTCTTATATTAATTTCTTTTTTCTTAAATAAAACGGATCTAGAATCAGAACAAATAGTTTATAAATTAGCATTAGTTTTTTTATGTTCATTTTTGCTTTTTGATTTTTTATTATTTGTCTTTATAATAGTACTTTTAGCAAAATTTAAATCATGAAAAAAAATTAATGAAGCAAATCCTGAATGAAAAGAAATACAAACATACTTTGATAATGAAATTGTAATTGAACAAATAGATATTATTAACTATAGATATGTATTCGAATATTCTAAATTTAGATTCTTTAATGTTAAGGAATCATTCAAACCAAGTGACTATAAAACTTATATTTATTATTGAATAGTGCAAGATTATGAACATCTTTTAATAAATAATAAAAATGCTAATCTTAATATGTTTTATGACTTATATCATAGATACAATGAAAAATAATCAAGGGGGTTTTATGAAAAAAACAATTTTAATAGTTATTGACGGACTAGGATTAAGAAATGAAATACAAGGCAACGGTTTTAAGCTTGCACACACTCCAACTTTTGACAATCTTTTTAAAAACTATCCAAATAGCATAATTCAAGCTAGTGGTGAATATGTTGGATTACCTAGTGGTCAAATGGGAAATTCAGAGGTTGGTCATATTAACATTGGAGCAGGAACAGTTGTTTATACTGGCCTAAGTTTAATAAATAAAGCAATTGCTGATGGTGATTTTGAGAAAAACAAGGTTTTCTTATCAGTTTTTGATGATATTTTAAAAAATGATTCAACACTTCATCTAATGGGTCTCTTAAGCCCTGGTGGTGTACATTCATTAGAAAATCATTTGTTCAAAATTTTGGATATGGCAAATGCTTATGGCTTAAAAAAAGTATCAGTCCATGTATTTGGTGATGGCCGTGATGTGGCTCCAAAATCAATTATTCCATCGCTACAAATTCTATTAAATAAATGCAATGAATATGGGTATAAAATAGCTACAATTGGCGGAAGATTTTATGGAATGGACCGTGATAAAATGTTTGACAGAGTTCAAAAATGCTATGATGCTTTACTTGGCAAATCACAAGAAGAGTTTTTAGACCCAATTGAGTATGTAAATGAACAATATTCTAAAGGTATTTATGATGAATTTTTAATTCCTGCTTGCAACAAAAATGCTAATTTTATTAAGGATAATGATTCAATTATCTTCTTTAACTTTAGACCTGATAGAGCAAGACAACTTTCACATCTTTTTCTTAACACGAAACTTTATGAATATAAAGCTAATAAACAGGTAAAGATTTCAAAATTTGCATCAATGATGAAATATGAGGGAATCGATACTTTGGTTGCTTTTAACGAAATGGAAATCTCAAATCCAATAGGTAGGGTTTTAGAAAAAGCAGGAAAATCACAATTAAGACTTGCTGAAACTCAAAAATATGCTCATGTTACATATTTTATGGATGGTGGTAATGACATTATTTTGAATAATTCAAAAAGAATCATGGTGGATTCTTTAAAAGTCGAAAGCTATGCAAATGCTCCGCATATGTCTGCCAAAGAAATAACTGATGAACTTATTAAAAATTGTTTAGATTATGATATGACAATTATGAATTTCGCAAACCCTGATATGGTTGGTCATACAGGCAATTTAAAATCAACTATTGAGGCAGTTAGTTTTTTAGACACGCAAATAAAGAGAATTATTGAATTTGCAGAAGCTAATAATATAACTGTTTTCATTACAGCTGATCATGGAAATGCTGAAATTACTGAAGATGAAAATGGCAAGCCCGCAACAAAGCACACTAGCAGTCCTGTTATGTTAATATGTTCTGATAAAACTATAAAACTAAAAGATGGTAAATTAGCTAATGTTGCTCCTACAGTTTTAGACTACATAAATATTGAAAAACCAAAAGAAATGGATGAGGAGTCTTTACTTATTAGATAATGAATTTAACAGAAAAAAAATTAATTAAAAGGATAATTTTCAGTGATGTAGACGGAACAATTTACACATACCCAGATAAACAAATCTCTAAATTTACAAAGCAAGATATTTTAAATGCTATAAATAATGAAGATATTGAATTTGTTCTAAACACAGGTAATCCTCTTTTGCCTAAATTAAATAAATTAGCTGATGAAATAGGTGTTCGTTATATTATTTGTGCTAATGGTGCATCAATATATGATAATTTTAATCATGAGGTTATATACGAAGCTTCTTTCAACTCATTAGATGTAAAAAAGACATATGATTTAATTGCAGAATTTAACGAAAATGGCTGTTTTTTTGGTAAAAACGGATATCACTTACTTTCTGATAATCAGCAAACAATAAACTTTTTGAGTGATTTTTTTGAATTTTCAAATTGAGAAGATAAGTCAAATAAACCTCATGAAGAAATTCATAAAATTGAAATCTATCCAAAAAATAGTGAAACAAAAAATTTAATTGTTCACAGATTAAATGATATGGAAATTGAAGCGGATATTGCTGTTATGACACACCATATAGAGTTGACACCAAGAAATATTAACAAGGGAACAGCAGCTTTATGATTATGCAACAAACTTAATATAGATTCAAATTATGCAATGAGCATTGGAGATAGTGGCAATGATATACCAATGCTAGAACTAATTGGTTATTCATATGCTATGGATAATGCACCTCAATATGTAAAAAATGTTGCTAAATTCTACACTAGTGACGTTCTTCAAAATGGACTAGGTGAAGCAATAAGGGATTACATCCATAGAACACGCCTTCCTTTATTGCAGCAAGAAAAGCAATTTGAAGTTATAAAAAAACAGCAAAAAGCTAAAAGAGATGCTTATTATAGAGAAAAAGCTAAACAAAAATAATAAATTGAACACAAGCAATGATAATGTTTGTGTTTTTATATAAAATAAACTTACTACATAAATAATAAACATTTACAAAAAATGCTATTTTATAGGGATAAATGAATAAGTTAATTAAAGATTAACTATTTTAATATTAAATTTTATATAATTAATAATGTAAATAAATTTTCTTATATAGGCGGTGAAATGATTGTAGAAAATAAAACAAAAATAAACAATAAAAAAAAGAATTTTTACAGATGATCTACTTGATTTTATTATATGAACTTGCAAAGATCTAGATGGCCTTTTGCTCTATGATCTTCACTTGCTCTATTATTCTTTGTTCTATTTACAATTTGTATTTGAATAATAAATTTATATTCTAATAATTTAACAATCACTATTTTGCTACCTTTTCCAGCCTTCTTATTAATCTGTATTGGGATATCATTTGTTATTTGAATTATCCTAAAATGCAAAATTCTAAACATTAAAACTCAAGAAGATTTAATTAATCTCAAAAAAATTTTAATTACTGCTTTGTGTTTTAATCCTTTTTTCTTTATATATCTTTCTTTAATAAATAAAAAACATGACAAAATAGATGAAAACAATGGCCTTTCCATAAATGAACAAGAAAATATTTTATTCTCAAAAGTCAATAAATTTAATTATAGTTCTGAGCACTCTGGGCAAACACATTCATTTGTACTAACAGCTCAATACACTGCTATAAATGAAGAACCAAATAAAACTAAATATGAAAACATACAACACCACAAAAATACAAAATTTAAAAATAAAAATAGTGAAATCAACTCTGTTGATACATTGATAAATAATTATGACCCTGGATGAGAACCTATTGAATTAGATGAAGAAAAAAAAATAAACTGGTAAAACCAGTTTTAGTGATAAATGATTTTACATTTATATGGCCGGCGATAAGGGATTTGAACCCTTGAATGATTTACACCATTATCTGTTTTCGAGACAGACCTCTTCAGCCACTCGAGCAACCGCCGTTTTTAGTAATTTAAACTAATTATTAAATTATAGTTTAAAATATTTAAATAAACTAGATTTTTAGTTATTGGAAGGATTTATATGGATGCATCATTAACAATGTGAATAATTTTAGGCACACTTATATTAATTATTTTGAGTATGTTTATAGTAAGTGCAGTTAAAAGTTCAATTAATAAAAAAAGAAAAATAAAAAAAGACGCTGCTTTTAGTGAAAATTGCAAAAAATATACTGAATTATCAATAATAAAACTAAATGCTTTAATCACTGTTAATAAAGAGTATTTAGAAAAATTTGAACCCTCAATTGGATCATTTAAAATGAGTGATTTGGTTAATGTTGCAGGCAAATATTTAGATGAAATTCAAAATGATATGAATTTTAGAGAATATATAGTTAACTCTGATACAACATATGAATTTCTTAAACATTTTGTTAAACTATCACACACAAGAAGCAATAATTGAGAAAAAAAGTGCTTTGATGTCATTGATTATTTGAATCGTGAAATGAAATCTATTAGTGAATTCGTTATAACAGAAAACAAAAATAATTATCTTGAAGAAATTCGTAATTTTTATAAAAATAAGTTGGTTAAAAATGAATCTGCCCAATAAATTAACTATATTTAGACTGATTATGTTTATTCCACTTTTAATATTAATAACATTATTTGATATTTTGGTTAAAAAAACAATACATTCATATGATATTGCAGGCAGAATAATTCTATCTCTTATTTTATTGATATTTATTGTAGGAATGATCACTGATTTTTTTGATGGTAAAATTGCTCGTAAATTTAATCAAGTTACATCGTTTGGTAAATTATGAGATCCTATCGCTGACAAATTAGTAATAACTACTTTGCTATTATTTCTTTCAATTTATGGCTATATACCATTTTGAATAACTATAATTTTTGTGGCTCGTGATTTGGTTGTTGATGGATCAAGAATTATTATGGCTCAAAACAAAATAGGAATTGAAGCTTCTATTTGAGGAAAATTGAAGACATTTATGCAAACATTTGCAATTATTTTTGTATTAATAATCGCTATAACATATGATTTTTCTAGTCCAAAACACCTTTTTTATAGTGCTAAAGGACAAGATTATTTATTTTGATTATCTTTATATTTAATAAATATTCCAATAATTGTATCTTTATTCTTCAGTATACTATCTGGATATAAATATTTAAAAACTATTAAGCCATTTTTAAATACAAAATAAATAAAAAAAATAGAGAGTGAAACATAAATATCTCTATTTTTTTATACAAATTTATATATTAATGCAATCATTGTTACTATGACACACAAACTATCAAATCTATCTAATATGCCGCCATGTGCTAAAAGAATCTTTGAATAATCTTTAACAGCATTTAATCTTTTTAAATAAGAAAAGTACAAATCTCCTATAACAGCAGCAAGTGGAGCAATAATTGCTGCAATTATTTGTAAAAACACTTGTCCACCAAATAGATTAAAACCAAATATAATGCTTGCAGAAAAAATTAAACAAAGAGAAACACCAACAATAAAACCTTCTCATGTTTTTTTAGGAGAAATATTAGGAGCAAATGGTAAATTTATTCATTTTTTTCCAAATAGTAATCCACCAAAAAAACCACCAGTATCTGTAACTACTGATGCTCCAAATAACAATATAATTAATTGCCAATTATAAAATGAAATATAAAGCAAAAATATCATACTATTAGTTATAAAAAACAAAGAAAATCAAATATGTAAAGCTCTAATTATTCTATCTGCAAATGTCATATTAACCCTTGTTGATAGCTCTATTAGTAAAAATAATAAAGTTATAATTGTAAAAATAATTAGATTAACTCAATTAAACAACGCTTCATTTGTGTATACTTTTAACTTATCTACACTTATCTGATTTGGAATATTTCTTAACAATTCCATTGATGTGTTAATTGGCATAAAAATGCACAATATAATTGCAAAAGGCAATAAATAAATTATTCATTTAGGTAGCCTAAATGCTTTAAATAATTCATAACCAATAACCCATGTCATCATTGATACAAATAGATAGCAAATTATTCTAATTTCATAACTTTTGCTTCCTAAAATTTCTCCAATAACAACAAAAGAAATTATAAATATTGCGAACAAAATGCCTGGTATAACACGCTGTTTTAAAATATTCATAATTTAATTATAAAATTAAAATTAATTATTAATAATAAATATCGTTGATATATGTATATTTATTTTTTAAATAAATCATTACAGGATACATACTAAATATAATCATTGCACCAAAAATAGGCTCAAATGTAATATTAACTATATGAGAAGGAATTCATAACTCAATAGGCACTATCCCATTTTTACTAAGTGGCACACCTGTAATATTTTCTCTAATATACGCATGTGCAAAAACAAAACAACTATTTAACATTGCAGCAAAAATAGCTATCACCACTAATTTTCACACTTTAGGATCTCAATTAACATTGAATACTGAAAATAAAAGAAAAACTACAATCGCAGTCTCAACTCTTGGGAGAACCGAAAGATCAAATAATTGATACTTTGCAACACCATAAATAAAAGCCGCTATTAAAGACGACATTCCAAAAGAAAATCCAGAAACAATATTTCCCAAAAAACCTAAATGATAGGTAGCAATGACAATAATTACAGTGCCATAAGTTAACTGTGTATGTCCTAAATGTATAAACCCTATATTGGGAGCTATAGCACAAAGAATAAATCAACTGACATATACAGATAGTGCTGTTAATTTGTAAATACTACTTGTTCTATTGTTTCTAACTCTGCGATGCTTATTTTTATACATAATGGTTATTATATTCCAAAATAAATAAAAAATCAGCTATATGCTGATTAATATATTTTCTCTTAAAATTTTACAAGCGAAACAATATCGAAATCTCCTTCAGTTTTGAGAAAATCTCTACCGTTTAATTGTTCTAACTCAAGAAGTAAAATAACTTTCTTTACAATAGCCCCCTGATCTTTAAGCAATTTTATTATTGCTTTTAAAGTGCCACCTGTTGCTAAAACATCATCAACTATAGCAACAGTTTGCCCAGGTTTGATAAAACCGTCTTGAATTTGTAAAATATTATTGCCATATTCTAAATCATATGATTTTGAAATTACTTTTCCAGGTAACTTACCAGGTTTACGAACCATAATAAATGGTTTACTCAATTTTGCAGCTGTAGGAGTACCAAATAAGAATCCCCTTGCATCAGGTCCAACTATTACATCTACATCTTTAGCTTCTTCTGAAATCAATTCAATTGTTTTATGTAATGCTTGACCGTTTGCTAATAATGGAGAAATATCTTTAAACAAAACACCTGGTTTTGGAAAATCATTAACATCTCTAATAAATTTTTTTAAATCCATAAATTCCTTTTACATCTTTATTGAGATACAGGAACATCTTCAAAGAATTCTAATATATCATCTTCTTGTACATCATTAAATTTCCTAATATGTGTTCCAAAATCTTTTCCTTTTTCTACTACTTTAACATCATTTGTTTCTCTTTTAAGAGACTCAATAACACCTTCGTGAATCAATTTTCTTTTTCTAAAAACTTTAACTTTGCAATTTGCCTTAACAACACCATCATCAAGCATACATCCAGCGATTGTTCCAACTTTTGAATAGAAGAAAACTTTAATACAGTGCGCAGAACCAATTTTTTTCTCTTCATATACAATAGGCTTTTCACCATCAAGAATTGTCTGTACATCTTCAATAATCTTATAAATAACATCATTTGAAATAATTTTTACGCCCGCTTGCTTTGCCGCTTGCTTCGTATTTGGAGAAATTTTAATATTAAATGTAATGATCATCGCATTAGAAGCTTGAGCTAATAAAATATCGCCACTTGTTATTTGACCAACTTGTGTCCCAATAACTCTTATAGCAGCTTCACTATTTTCCATATCACTAAGTTTATTTTTAATAGCTTCTGCTGTTCCTTGCATGTCAGCCCTAATTAAGACATTAAAAATCTTTTTACCAGAATCAAGCTGTACATTTTGATTTTTTTCATACAATCCAATACTCTTATCGATTTGTGCTTTATTAGTTGCTAATTTCTTTGCATATTTTTCGTCTTCAAAACCAATAAATCTATCGCCAGCTAAAGGCGTGTTATTCAATCCAGCTATTTTTACAGGCATGCCTGGTTCTGCAAAATCAACAAATGATCCGCCAGGGCTTTTAATACTTCTTATTCTTCCATAAGAGGACCCTGCAACTATAAAATCTCCCTTATAAAGAGTACCATTCTCAATAATAACAGTAGTTATTGAGCCTACACCTTTATCGATTTTACTTTCAATAACTGTACCAACTGGATATCTATTTGGATTTGCTTTTAAATCCAAAATATCAGCTAATAAAATAATTGCATTAAATAAATCATTAATTCCTTCACCTTTTAATGCTGAACCATAAACAACTTGAACATCTCCGCCATACTCTTCAATTAAAACATCAACTTCCATTAATTCACGTTTAATTTTGTCAAGATTCTTCTGAGGTTTGTCCATTTTGTTAACAAAAACAATAATAGGTACATTTGCCGCTTTAGCATGTAAAATAGCTTCTTTGGTCTGAGGCATAACCCCATCATCAGCAGCAACAACTAAGATGACAATGTCTGTTACTTTTGCGCCTCTAGAACGCATTTCTCCAAATGCTTCATGACCTGGAGTATCAATAAAAGTTATCTTATTCCCATTATGCACAATTTGATATGCGCCGGTGTGTTGTGTAATACCAGAACTTTCAGTTTCAACAACATTAGTTTTTCTTATATAATCGATTAAAGAAGTTTTTCCATGGTCAACATGTCCCATAACTGTAATAATTGGAGGCCTTTTTATTAATGACTGTTCAGAATCATTAAACTTAACTTCATTTAGAAAATTACCTGCATCAATATTTTCTTCTTTTTTAAAGTCTAGACCTTGTTCAAGACATATTTCGGCAATTTCTTCCTCTTCCAAAATGTGGTTAATCTGATAAAACTTACCTTTTAAAAGAAAACGTTTAATTAAATTATTTGCGTTTATCCCTATTTTATTAGCAAATTCTCCAAGTGGCATTTTATTCGTAAAAATAAATGTACCATTCACAACCTCTGTTTTAACGTCTGATAATTGCTCTTTGATTTCATTTGTATTACTTATTCTGTTTTTCTTAGCCATTTTTCCTCCTTCAAAATTTTTTCAATGTTGTTGTAAGTTTCTTTGGAAACAGCAGTTCTAAAAGTTTTATTTAAGCATTTCTTTTTAACAATAATTTCTCAATTTTTTTCAGTCGGTATAAAATACGCACCACGGCCTTTTAATTTTCTACTAAGATCTAATTGAATAATTTGCTCACCCTTATTATAATCAAATCTTAACATTTTGCTTTGTAACTCTATAAGTCCAGATGCAATACATTTACGATTAAAATCTTTGATTTTATCATTCTTCATCATTAATGTCACTCAAGTCTATTCCTTCATCAAGTCCAAAATTGCTCAAATCATTGTCAATTTTGAAATTTTTAGCTACATCTTTAGCTTTTTTATAATCAATTAAGTCTTCCTTAATTTTTTCTACTTCAACAACTGGTTCCTCATTAAATTCTTCACTATCTAGTGAGTCAACTTCACTTTCTAAATTACCATAACGCTGTATAAGTTCGTCAAACTCAAGACCATGATTTTCTTGATCAAAGAATTCTTGTTCTTTTTCTTTGAAAGCTAAAATATCTTTATCAAAGCCCTCAAAACTCAACTCAAGACTATTGAAATTATTATTTCTCTTAACATTTCTTCTTGAAGGAGTAAAATCTGACCTTAATGGTTTTTTAATAGATGTTTTGTATCTTTTTTCAGATCTTATAAGATCATCTATTTCTCTTGCTTTATCCTCATCAAATTCAATTTTCAAAGATTTTGCTTCTTCAGTTGTTATGACATCAAAATTTAAACCAGTGAGCTTAGAAGCTAGTGTTGTATTTGATCCTTTCTTACCAATCATTGCAGATAAACCAGATTTAGTTGTTATAGCATAAAATGTATTTTTATCATTGCCCTTTTGAACTAACGAAACTAAATGACCAGGTTCTAAACATCTTCTTATAAACTCTTTTACATTATCTGAATGTAAAATAATATCAACTTTTTCATACTTTTCAGGATCTAATCCCTCGTTAAGCTCATTAAAAATTAAGTTTATTCTTGATGAATTTTGTCCAATAATAGCACCATAAACATCAATATTTTCATTACCTTCTGTAGCTCTGAAAACAGCTTTTGTTCTTTCACCAGGACTTCTTATAATATTTACAATTTCAATTTGTCCATTTGCTATCTCAGGTATATTTTTAAATAAAATTTTCTCAACAATTTTTGGTGAATCAAGTGACACAGTTATTTGACTTAATTTTGTTTCTTCATCAACTGATTCTATAACAACGTCAAAAATTGAGCCTGGATTTATAGCTCTAGCAGCACTAATTAAATTAGCTGGTAAATGTGCCATAGTGCCATCTTCGTTTATTTGAACATTTCAAGAACCTTTTTTATTTTTAGAAATAAAGGTTGCCTTAACAGTTTCTCCTATTCTATTTGAATATTTTTCATAAATTATTGATTTTTGTAATCTTTTAACGGCTTGTAAAATTGAAGACTCAATAATTTTTGGTATTTTTTGAACACTAGGATTATTAGAATTTTTTAAACTAATTAAATCAATTTCAATTTTTACAGTATCTCCAACTTCAACACTTTTGTTTATCTTTTTAGCTTCACTGAGTGATATATTGAAAAATTTAACAGTAATTGGGTCATCAAACATAATATCAGCCATATCATTATCACTAATAACTATTGCTTCAGTATTAAAAATTCTTATTTCCTCTTTATCTTGATTAAGCTCAAAAACAATATTGGCTTCAGGGTCAATATTTTTTTGAACTATTCTATTTACTTCTTCTGAAAAAATTTCTATTAACTTATCAATAGGAAATTTTTCTTTCTCATTAAGTCCATGAATAATTTGATATCAAATTTTTGGGCTATTTATTTTGTTATCTAATTGTTCTTTCATAACTATAAATCCTCGCTTTTATTTTTTACCATTGATTCAAAATTTGCATTTATACTACTAATATTTTCTTTTAAAATATTAACTTTTCTAAATTGGCCCTTGCAATTTCATCTTAATAAAATACTTGATTCGCTAACTTCTAATAATTCTCCAGTATAGAAGTCTTTTTTATCAACATTTTTAATTAATTTAACGTCAAGTACTTCACCAATATGTGACTCTAATTCATCAATTTTATAATTAGAATCAAAACCAGGAGAATGAATTGATATTGCTTCAAATTCAAGTTCAACATTTAAACCATCAACATATGAATTTATTTCATTTGTTAATTCATTAATTGATTGAATATCAGTGTGGCTAACAGTAACGTCTAACAATTTCATACTATTTTCATTTAAAAATTTAACATCAATGATTTGATCACCAAACTCATTAATCAATGTTTTTCTTCAGTCCATTTTTCTCCATTTAAAATAATAAAGAGTTGGATTTCTCCAACTCGTTGTTTATATATAACTACGATCAATTAAATTATAACAAAATAAGAATTTAAAAATATTTAATTTTTTTATCATGTTTTTTTACAAAAAAATCTATAAAAAAGAAGTTTTAGTTTATTAAATATTCTAATTATCCATGTCAATTTAATTTAAATTAAGCTCTACTAATGTTTTTACCATAATTCCTTGAGGCTCTTCATTAATTTCTGCTGTACCGGCCACATCAAGATGAATAAACTCAATATTGTCTGTGAATTCTTTTAAAAACATTGCAGCTGAACATGATCCAGCATTACCTGAAAGGTCAGTATTCTTCAAATCTGCAACTTTAGATGATCTAATATTTTTACCAAATTCTTCATCAAATGGCATTCTTCAAACTAATTCATGTGCTCTATTTGATGCTTTTAATAAATCATCTCAAGCCTTATCAGTTGTCGCTCATACACCAGTATAGGTTTGCCCAAGAGCAATAACAATAGCGCCTGTTAATGTTGCAACATCAACTAAACGAGTTGCGCCAAGTTTTCTAGCTCCATAAACAAGACCGTCAGCCATAACAAGTCTACCTTCAGCATCAGTATTATTTATTTCAACAGTTTTGCCATTCATTGCTTTTCAAACTGAATCAGGAATTGAAGCGTCTCCATTAACTCTGTTATCTGTTATACACATAATTGCAGCAACATTTTTCTTAGGTTTTAGCTGTGCAAGAGATTTCATAGCAGAAGCAACAATAACTGAGCCTGACATGTCAAATTTCATTGTTAACATACTTCTTGATGGTTTAAGAGAATATCCACCAGAGTCAAATGTGATACCCTTACCAATCATAACTGTTTTTTCATTTGAATCTGGATCACCGTTGTATTCAATAACTACAACACGTGGTTCATAAACACTACCTCTGTTCACAGATAAAAGTAGACCCATTTCATTTTCTTCAATTTGTTTTTTATTTAAAACAGTAACTTTTAAATTATTGTACTGAGATAAATCTTTAGCAACAAAATCTGCCAAATATTCTGAATTACAAATGTTTGGAGGTGTAATTTGAAGATTTCTTGCAAAATTAACAGATTTTGCTAAAACAACTGATTTATAGACACTTTCTTCAAGCTCTTTGCTTGTTTGTACAACATAAGGCACTAATTCATAATTTTCAGGTTTATCTCCGGTTTTAACATCATAAATTTCACCTTTAACAAAATAAACAGCACGAATAAATGCATCAGCAACCATTTCAACAGATAAAACATCTGTTGAGAAAGAATTTAAATCAACTTGATAATTTCTATTTGCATTTTGAGCTAAATTTTTAAATGTTTTTTCGAGCTCAAAAAATGTTAATTTGGTTTTGTCTTTAAAGTAAATAAATGCTTGATTTTTGTCAAAATATTCGGTAATTTTTCCTTGTTTTTTTATTAAACATTCACATTTTATTTCATCAGCAAAAGTTGCGGATAATAACATGTAATCATTTCTTTCAACACTAATTTTTTCAAATAAATTCATATTTTTTTCTAACCTTTCTAAAATAAAATTAGATTAATAAACATTTTACCACTATTTAATTTTAAAATCTATATAATAAGACAATTAAATAATGTGCGAGGAAACATGAAAGAACAACGCCAAAGCAATATAAAAAAATTATTCTCTAATTTTTATATTTTCCCTAAATTAACCATTAGATCTATTTCATTTATAGGAATTCTAATAGCTAGTTCTGTTGTTATTTTTATTGTGTTTGCATCATTTGTACCTTTTATATCAATTCCAAGTTATAAAATAAGTTTTATTGGTTTGCCTATTAAAATTAGTGGGTTTATTTTTGGCCCATTTGTGGGTGGCTTTGTTGGTTTAATAAGTGATTTAATATCATTTGCACTATTTCCGACTTTTTACAACATTTACTATACATTGGCAGCAATTATTGATGGGGTTATAGCAGGATTAGTTGGTTTTATTTTTCTTAAAATATTAAAATACATGTTTGGTGGCCAATATCAAGATGCGAATTATGAAAACAAAATTTATAAATTAACAAGAAAATTAGAGAAATTAAGACTTGAAGATATTAATAGCAAAAAAATAACAAAAATCGAAAATAAAATCATATTAATAAATGAAAAAAGAAAAGTTAATATGGTAATAGGTTCTCATAATAAGTTATTAAACGTAAATCTTCTTTCATCAATCTTAACTGTAAGCCTCATTATTTTGATAATTTCTTTCCTTGTTTTTAAAGTGATTGATGCTGAAGTCATAAAAAATTATGGTTTCGGACTACCAAAATTAGGCCTTTTCTTTCTTATGTCATCTGGATACTGTGCTATGATCATTTTTTTAATAGTTGCAAGATTTAAAATGCAAACGAAAAAGTACTTAGTTATAGTGCCAATTGTAATTTTTTCAGCAATTATAGAACTTATTAATGTCCCTCTTTTATCATATGCAGATTTTACTGCAACTACAGGATCAAATGGTTCAGGAAAAATAATAACATTTATGTTCCAACACATTTTATTTAGCCCTGTAAAAATATGATTTAACATGTTTATTATTTTTTATACATTTAATGTTGTTAGTCCATTAGTTAGCAAAAACGATGGAATCATGTATTAAATCATTTGTTTCATCAATTATGGTATAATTTAAATGATTTTTATGCGTCGTTAGCTCAGTCGGTAGAGCAGCTGGCTCTTAACCAGCGGGTCACAGGTTCGAACCCTGCACGACGTACCATATTTCAAAGATGAAACCTATAAATAACCTTTATGGTTATTTTTTTATATTATTTCAGAATATTTGATATGATAAAAACAATAATTTTCATGTAAAAATTAAATTAATAATTTACTTATTATCAATAATATTTTTTTTAAAAAAATCTTAGGAGGTCTTATGACACCGACTCGCTTAATTCCTATTGGTGGCGTACAAGAAATTGGTAAATCAACATTAATTATAGAACACAATAACCAAATTGTAATTATTGATGCTGGTATAAAATTTGCAGATACAGCAACAACAGGAATAAAGGGAATCATCCCTGATTACAAATATTTAGTTGATAGAAAAAACCAAATTGAAGGACTATTTATAACTCACGGACACGAAGATCACATTGGAGGTGTAGTTTACTTAGCAAAACAAGTCCATTTAAAGAAAATTTTTGCTCCTAGAATAGCTATTCAATACCTAAAATTAAAATTTGAAGAGCATAAAATTACTCATAAAGTAGAGTTTATTGAGATGGAAAAAAATGCAGAATATACCTTTGGAAAAGACATAAAAGTAGATTTTTGATCCGCTCAACACTCAATTCCAGATGCTTTTGGGATAAGAGTTAAAACTCCTAATGGTTCTCTAATGTGTACTGGTGACTTCCGTTTTGACTACAACCCTATTGGAGAAATTTATACAGATTTTACCAAGTTAGATCTTATTGGAAAACAAGGTTTAACAGTGCTATTTTCAGATTCAACAAATGCAATGCGTCCCTTTCATTCACCTAGTGAAAATGACATTCTTGTTGATATAGAAAAACACATGCGTTCAGCTACTAGAAAAACAATAATAACTGCATTTGCTTCAAACCTTACCCGTGTAAAAGCAATCATTGATTTGGCAGTGAAATTAAAGAAAAAAGTTGTGTGCTTTGGTAGATCAATGGTACAAGGCGTTAAAATTGGTAGAAAATTAGGCTACATAAAAGCACCGGCAAATATATTTGTTGAGAAAAAAGAGGCAGCCAAAGTACCTGATAATGAATTATTAATTTTAACAACAGGAAGTCAAGGTGAACAACTTGCTGCTCTCTCAAGAATGAGTTATGGTAAACATGCTAGCGTAAAAATTGAAAAAGGTGACATGATTATATTTTCATCAAACCCAATTCCTGGAAATAGAATGGTTGTTGAACTTCTTATAAACAGACTTGCAAAATTAGGTGCCATCATAAAAGAAAATGGACCTGATGGCTATCTTCATACTTCAGGTCATGCTTACATGAGTGAACATGACAAGATTTTTCAATTAACAAAGCCTAAATTTTTCCTACCTTATCATGGTGAATATAGAATGTGCATGACCCATGGTGAAAGCGCTGTTAGAAATGGAGTCGATCCAAAAAACATTTATATCCCTGAAAATGGTCAAGTTTTTAACATGATAAACAACACGATAATACCTACTAATGAAAAAATAGAATATGGACCAATTTATATTGATGGTATTTCTACTTTTAGTGTTAATGGAGCTGTTCTTAAAGAAAGAAACCTATTAGCAAGTAGCGGTTTTGTAAATATTGTAATGACAATAAATAAAAACAAAAATGAAATACTTGGTAGAGCACAATTAATTAGTCGTGGAAGTTTTTATGTAAAAACTTCACTACCTCTTGTGGAAGAAGCTAAAAGAATAGCACATGGTGCAGTTTTATACCATATTAGGAACAAGGAAAATTGAAACGTTACTGAACTTAAACAATTAGTCATAGATCGCCTAGAAGCTCTATTTTATAAAGAAAAAAGAAGAAGACCAATTATAATACCTGTTTTCTTATTCACTGACGAAGAAGATGAACCAATGCTAAAAAATTCATCTTTTAAATTTAAAACCAAGGAAAATGATAATCAAAAAAATGAAAATATTGAAAATACATTGAATGAACTAAAAGCTGGAATTTTTGGCACTGAAGAAGAAATAAATGAAGATTTCAGAGATGAAGTTGAAGATGAATAGAGATAAAAAAATAACAGAAAGACAATATATAAAATCCTTTTATAACCAAGGATATTTTTTATGAAATAGTGAGTTAGATTTTGAATCAAAATACATTACACCATTAAAATCAAAAGACACATTGAACTGCCTAAATATTTACGATGATGATATCTTAGACGAAGATGATACGGAATTAGAGGATGAAGTTGGTCAAACAATTTGAAATAATTTATTAAATATATATTTTGATACATCTATTCAAACTGTTGACGGCAACATGAATATTTTTGATAAAGTTAAAAAACAACTAAATAACTGAGCATTTGATACTCTTTTTAAAAATAAATCGATTAAAATTATTTCGTCAAAAGGTACAACTGAGTCAAAATTTTTTGAAACAAATAAAGAATTAGAAAATAATAATGTTGAAGTTCTTATAAATCCGTTTTTTACCTATAAAACAGGTGAATTTGATGTAGTTTCAAATGTTTTTGCATATGATAAAACTAATTCAACAATTTATTTATTTAAACTAAAAACATCTACAACAAATCAAAATTTATTTAGCACTAAATATGCATATGAAGTTGCAAAAAAATCATTAAATTTACCTATAAATGATATAAAAGTAATAATTATAGATACGTCTTACCCTTTAGAAAAGGGGAATGTTAAATTTATTTGTACAAACCTTTGTTATATGGGGAAAAATAAAAAATCAATAGATAGAAAAACCTGAATGGAAAAAGGTAGCTCGCTTCCAAAAAACATAAACCCATTATTTAAAAATAGACATAATTTTTCATTGTACTTTTCACAAGGATGATTATGAAATAAAAGCGATCTACAAATAACTCTTAATAATGAACCCGTTAGCCAAAATTTTAATTATTTAAAATGCATAAAAAATAATTGTGGGCTTTTAAATCCAAAATGACAATACAAAGATGGTGTTTCTAGATTTAGTTTACCTAAAAATTCAAATATTTTTGACGATAAATTATATCTTGGAAGCTTTGAAGACCAAATTGAATACATAAAAAAATCATACTTCATAAATAAACCTGATTTTTCCGAATTCACAGAAGCTAAATTTTATGGAGATTACAAAGATTACAGAGAGTCTATTGGGTTAAATTCCATTTTATACAAAAATTATGTCAATGCATTATTGGGTCAAGATTTAATGTTTAGTAAATTGGTATTCATGGATTTAAAAAGTAATGCAATTTTAAAAAATGGTTTTATCAACTCATTAAACAAACATAGAAAAAAAGTGGAAATAGCAAAAAAAATAGATGATTTTATTAACTCTTATGCAATAGAAAAATATTTAAGCTCTTTACATATAAAAAATGAAAAAATTGTTTGATATGACTATGAATCATTTATGAGTATTATTCCAGTTTTCGATGATTTTGTTCCATATTCACAAGTAGTGAATCAAGTTTCTATAATTGAAACAATAAATGGCAAAATCGTTAATAACACACAAGAAGATATTGTTATTGACCCGCTGAAAATTGAAATTTTTGATTTAATATTTTTACTGAAAAACCTATACGATAGGCAAGGAAATAAATATGTTGTTTATAACAAAGGATTTGAAAATTCAAGAAATCTTGAAATAGCGGAATGAGTTATACAACACCAAAATGATGATAAATTCGTACATGAATTAAAAAAACGTTTTGACATAACCCCTTATGATGTAAAAAAATTCCAAGAATACATTAACAATAATACTATTGACCTTATGGAATTATTCAAATCATATAGAGATAAAAATGAAAATGAACATTATCAAAATATACTAATTTCACTACAAAACAGCTGAAAAGATAAAATTTTAGATACTGCTTCATTTAGCAGTAAAAACTTTATAGTCGAAATGCAACAATCAAATAAAGATAGCTCAAATGTTTTATTTACAATCAATGATCAACCAGATCAAACAATTTCAAAAATTCATGAAACGGATGAGGATGAGAAAAAAGGACTAGAATCTATTCTTAATTTTAATATTTACTTAAAAGGATTAAAAGGATTTAATTCAATTAAAAAAATTGAGAAATTTATAACTGCTGAAAAGCTAAAACTTGATCATATGATTACACCTTATCCACAACTAGAGGGTGTGCATAATGGAAGCGAAGCAATGGCTTTGGCAATCAAAAGATATTGCGGTCTAATCGGTGACAATATGTGAAACAAAAATTTAGATAATCTTAAACAGTATTGTCACAACGATGTTTTAGCTATGATAATGTCATTCAATTTTGTAGAATTTTTATCAGAAAACATATTTCCTGAAATAAAAACTCTTAAATATACTTTTAATGAAAAATATCGTTATGAAATAGACAAATACAACTGAAAAATTGATATAAAAGAAAAAAGCAAGTAATTGCTTTTCTAAATAGTAAGTTCAAGCGTAACACTTGCGCTTGTCTTTTTTATTTGTGAAATTTTTTATTTAATATGCATATAGATATTTCATTTGCTTTTATAGGATCAACTTTGCCTGCAGATAATTTCATAACATTACCTAAAACAAATTTAACCACCTTTTCAGGTCTATCAATGTATTCTGAAATAACATTTTCATTGTTATTAATTGTTTCATTTACTCAATTTGTTATAACTTCTGAATCACTAATTTGCATTAAATCATTATTTATAATTAAAGTCTTAACACAACCATCATAATCCTCTAACAAAGGAATTAATTTCTTAAATGACTTTCCAGAAATAAAACCTTCATCAAGTTTTTTAATTGCATAATCAAAATGGAAATTTTGAATATTCAACCTAGATGGATGAATGTTTTTACTATTAGCCAATGAAACTATTTCAGCAAAAAATAATTTACTTAATCTATCCTTGTCTGGATAATTCATGGAATCAAAATAATCAGATAACTCATTGTCATTTATCAAACTTTTAACATAAATTTCTTGAATGCCACTATCGATATATCTCTTTTCTTTTTCCCATGGCAATTCACTAAGCTTAATAGAATTAATAAAATCATCAGTTAACTTAATAATTGGAATGTTTGGTTCTGGAAAGTACTTATAATCAATGGCATTTGTTTTTTCTCTCATTAATATTGTTGATTGTGACTCTTCATCATATCTTTTTGTGGCTTGGGTCACTTTTTGATTCTTAATAATTTGTTCTTTTTGTATTTTTATCTCATATTCAATAGCATTTTTAATTGCTTTAAAGCTATTCATGTTTTTAATTTCAACTTTTGTACCAAAAAATTTGCTTCCTTTTGGCATAAGAGAAATATTAATGTCAGCGCGTAGTGATCCTTGCTCCATTTTGGCACTTGAAATTCCCAATGATAGAGCGATCCTTCTAATCATATCAACATAAGCGACTGCCTCAGAAGAACTTGACATAACTGGTTTAGAAACAATTTCAATAAGAGGAACACCAGCTCTGTTATAATCAATTTGAGTTACATCACCATGATATTGTCTAGCAGTATCTTCCTCAAGGTGAATGCGTTCAACATTAATTCTTTTTTTGCCATTTTCAGTGTCAATTTCAAGATAACCATTTGAACCAATAGGTCTATAAAATTGAGTTATTTGAAAGCCTTTAGGCAAATCTGGATAAAAATAATTCTTTCTATCAAAATGCATTTCTTGGTCAATTGTCATATTTAAAGCTTTAGCTAATTTAACTCCATAAATGACTGCTTTCTTATTAACAAGTGGTAAAGTTCCTGGATAAGCGAGATCTATTTGATTAATAGTTGTATTTGGCTTAGCATAAAAATCATTTGGCGCTGGAGAAAACATTTTTGTAACAGTATTTAGTTCTAAATGTATTTCAATTCCTATCACTACTTCAAAATTATTCATTTTTATCTCCTCTAAGAAAATCTTCTAGCCATAATGCATGAGAAAGCAATTTTTTATCAGTATAAATTAATGAATCAATTGATAAGTTAACAAACAAATTATCTTTTTTAATTCATGGGAGTGATAATGAAGGATTTCCAACAAGATTCGCGCCCGTTAATATATACTCCATGTATCCATGATCTTTATTTTTTGTATCATCTATAAAAGGAGCTACATCTGAAGAAGCTGGATAAATAATAATGTCATATTTTCTATGTAAATCATCATAATAATTTTTAATTAATCTTCTAACTTTTTGGGCTTTTAAAAACATCTCCTCTTGATTTTCAGAATGAAGGAAAAATGAACCAAGAGCAAGTCTAATTTGTACCATTTTTCCAAAACCTTCCGAGCGCGAATTTGTCATTATTTCTTCCCAATTTTTTCCAAATTCCCTTGTTCCAAAGCCAATTCCAGATAAATTAGCTAAATTACTTGAAGCTTCTGAAAATGAAATTATTTCATAAACAGGCTTAATAGCTCTAAGTAAGTCTTCATCAGGTTTTATCATCTCAATATTTGTTTGTTTAGAAAGAACATCAACAAGTTTTTTATATTCTAAGGAAACAAATTCTTCAAGTCCCGTGACATCTAAAACACCAATTTTTTCAGGTTTAGTTTTTTCTATATTATTTATTTCTATATTTAAACTTGTCATATCTTTGTCATCTTTACCAAATAAAACTTGAGAAATAACAGCTATATCATTAACATTGTGAGCGAAAAAAGCAACCGTATCTAAACTAGAAGCAAAAGAAAAAAGTCCGTATCTACTTATTGCACCATAACTTGGTTTAAATCCAGGAACACCATTAAAACTTCCAGGTAGTCTTACTGAATCTCCTGTGTCAGAACCTATAGAAAACGAAATTTTGTCAGTAAAAGTTGCAACTGAACCACTAGAAGATCCACCAGCAAGTCTTTCCTTATCATGAGGATTTCTTATTAAACCAAAAGCGCTGTGTTTACCTGTTCCTCCAAGAGCCAATTCATCACAATAAACTTTAGCAACAGGGTTTGCCCCCTCATGTAATAATTTGTCAATTATAGTAGCATTGTATAATGGTTTAAAATTTTTTAGCATCAAACTTGAAGCTGTTGTAATTTTATCCTTTGTTGCATAATTATCTTTTATTGTAAAAACTGTGTTAGATAAAATTCCACTAATGCTAGTTGTTTTTTTCTCATATAAGGCTGCTAAACAATTGTTTTTGTCATTTTTAATTTCATTAAGAGCTTCCTCAAAATTACTAGTTTTTATAAATTTCATTATTTAACCACCTTGTTAATAGTTACATAATCATCATCATGAGTAGCGGCATTTTCTAGAACATCGCTTTTTTCAATCTTTTCAAGTTTAACTTCATTTAAGTAATCATCTCTTAAAAAATTAATTTGTGGTTGCTTATTAATATGAGTCATTGGCTGAATGCCATCTAAGTTAAATCTATCAAGGAAAGAAATTCTCTTTTGTAAATCATTTCATAAATTTTCAAGTTCAATCATAGCTTGCTCATCAACCTTAAACATTAATGATTTTGTAATTTCTTCCATTTTCTTTCTATCAAATTTTTCCATCTTACCACTCCTCATTGCACTCAAATGATTTGTTATTTAAATATTCTAAATTACCGCTTAAAGACATAAAAGTAACTTTTAAACAATGTAAAAATACTCTTTTAGCTCTTTTTCCTCCATATTTAACATCTCCATAAATTGGATTTTTTAAATATTCCATTGTTGCTCTTATTTGGTGTTTTTTACCTGTGAAAATTTGTGCATATTGTTTTTCATCTTTGCAAAAAATGTGTGTTATTATTTTTGGTAATTTAATGTTTCTTTTGCTATTAAAAGCTATCATTTTTTTCATATTTTCATTATGATCTAGATATAAATTTAATGTTACATCAGGGCCTTTATAATCACTTTTAAAAGTATATATTTTTTCAAAAAAGGTTGTTTTATTGTTTAATTCAACAAGAGTTTCATAGTTTTTAGCATATATCATTATTCCGCTGGTTACCTTGTCAAGTCTTCCTACATGACTAGGTTTAAAGCTTGATTCTTGACTAAATTTTAAATATGAAAGTACTTGATTGTCTAATGAATTAAAAGATCCATGAACTTCAACATTAGGTAATTTATTTACAATTAAAATATTTTCATCCTCGTAAATTATTTTTGATTTCAAAATTAAATTTTCATTAAACTTATATAAACATTTTTCACTTTCATCAAGACCATAAATAGTTACTAAATCTCCTTCATTAATTAAATAATTTGGATCTTTTATTCTAACTTTATTAACGATTACGTCTTTTTTGCGGAATAATTTATAAAAAACAGAACTAGGCACAGATTTGTAAATAGCTTGTAAAAATTTTAATATTTTTCTGCCTGCATCATTCTTAGAAGCAACTATCTTAATCATTTTTCCCTTAATAAAAATAAAGAAGTGCTTTTAAAACACTTACTATATTTCTTGTCTTTGACTGTCAAATAAATTAAAGTCATCACTTTCATTTTCAGTGCCATCAATGAAATTAAATTCTGTCAATCTTGGTAATTCTGCTAATGATTTAATTTTGAAATAATCATAGAATTTATTTGTGATTCCATATAAAATTGGGTTCCCTGGTGTAGGGCTAATACCCACTTCTTCGACAACACCTTTAGTCAAAAGGGTATTTAAAACTTGCTCGCTTGCTACACCACGAATATTATTAATTTGTGAACGAGTAACAGGTTGTTTATAAGCTACAATGCCAGCTACTTCAATAGCAGCATTAGAAAGACGGTGTTTTTTTACAACCTGAACCATTTTAGTGATGTATTCCTTAAAAGTTTCCCTTGTTGCTAGTTTATAAACTTCATTAAAATTAACTGCTTTTAAAGCACCATCGGTATCATTGTATTCTTTAATAAAATCATTCATTACTTTTCTAGCTTCTGCTATAGTATTGAGGCCAAAAATGTCTTTAACTTGTTCTAAGGTTAGACCTTCATCACCTTGAATAAATAATAATGCTTCTAGAATTTTATTTTTCATACTCTGGGCCTCTTTCAAATGTTATTGAACTAAATTGCTCATCCTGATACATTCTAATAATTTGTCTTCTTGTTAAGTCTAAAATAGCTAAAAAAGTAATAACAAAATGATTTAAACTTGGTTGATTAAAAATCATTTCAAAAGACACTTTATCACATGAATCAAATAAGTTTAAAATAAAAGGAATTTGATCTTTTGGAGTTAAATTAAATGTTTCTAATTTAGCTTTTCTAAGTTGTTGAGCATATGTTCTTTCAAACATTTTTCTCAATATAGTTATTAATTTAAGTGGTGTACTATTCCCATCAAGAGTGCTTTTATCATCATCAATCAAAAATTCTTCTATATCACTTGGTTTTTTAATGAAAATTTCAGTTCTTTCTTTTTCTTTCTCTCTTAAAAGTGTTGTAACTTCCTTAATTTGTTGATATTCATACAAACGGCGAAGCAATTCGCGCTTGTCTTCTTCAATTTCGGGCTTTTCTTCAGGTGTGTAAAATAGCATTTTTGTTTTAAGAGCAAGTAATGTTGCAGCCATAACTAAATAGTCACTTGCTACATCAATTTCATGCTCTTGTAAATTTTGAATAATGTTTAAATAAGCCATAGCCAATTCAGAAACGTCAACATCCATAATATCGACATTTTTTTCTTGTACAAGCATAAGCAACAAGTCAAGCGGGCCATCAAAGTTTTCTAACTTTATATCATATCTATGATCATCTGTTGAATACAAACTTTGTTTACTCATTTTTTAGTGCTCCCTCAATGTTTGTTTTTACTCTATTAGCTATAACATGAGAATCCATAGTTAAAAAATTGTTAGGCTTCATAGCAGGTAAAAACTTAACTGTGATTACTCTTTTTTTCATTCTGCAAGCGCTAAGAGCTTTTCTTGTGTCTCAAATTACAACAGGAACAATTGGTAAATAATTAGAAACAGCAACTTTAAAAGCACCATTTTTAAACTCACCTAAGCCTTCATCTTCAATCCTATGACCCTCTGGGAAAATAACTCCACAAGTTGAATTTTGTTTAACGAATAATCCAAATTCATTTAAAACTTTTACAGATTGTCTAATATTTTCACGATTAATATAAAATGTATCAATAAGACTCAATAAATTCCTCATTATTTTCTTTTTTGATAATTCAATTTTAGCTAAGAATGTCCCAATTCTATTTCTTTCAGTTTCTTCTTTAGATTGTTTTTTAAGTGCATAAATAAGCACAATTGGATCTAGATATGATTTATGATTTGGAGTTAATAAAACTGGTCCTTTTGGTATGTTTTCATATCCTTCTACTTTTACTTTTATGCTATAAAATCATAAAAATAATTTCACCTTATTAATCAGCCAACTATTTCGATATTGTGGATAATATCCCTCAGGATCTTTTCTATATTTTTTTGCAAAAACATTTATTCTTCACAAATGTCAAAGAAAATATCATCAAAAGAAAAACATCTTTATTATAAACATCATTTACCCCTTATAGTTCTAACACCTTAAAACAGTGGCAATAATATAATCATCTTCACTACTTGTAGATATATCAAAACCTTTAAATAAGTATCCTTCATCAATTTCTTTGATTGTTATTTTATTAAAAGCGACATAAGAATTATCAGCTTTAAATATTGCTTCTTTTATTGCTCACCTTACGGCTAAAAATTTAGCTTTTCCTTCTATGTCTTCAATTTGAATAAAATCAAACAATTCAGCATCACTTAAAACTCTTTTAATGAAGGCGTCACTTTTATTAAAAAAACGACTAATTTTCGTTATATCTACTCCTATTTTAGATTTTTTCATAATTTTAAATTATAAAGCACTTTAATTAATATTTAAATTATATATTTATTTTGTAATATGAAATCTTAAAATATAGCCATATGTTTCAATGCCCTAAACTTGTTTTTTTAAAATTGCTATTTTATAACAAAAAAAGGAATTCAATAATCGAATTCCTTTTATTCAAGTCCGCCAGACTTATTTTTAAAAATAATATTAATGGGACAACCTCTAAAATCAATATTTTGCCTAATTTGTTTTTCAAGAAATCTTTGATAACTAAAATGAACAAATTTTCTATTATTTACAAAAAATATAAAAGTTGGCACCTTGTCATCAGTTTTTCTAACAAAATAAATTACTAATCTACCGCCATTATAGGATGGTGCAGGTTGTATAAGTTGAGATTCTCTTATTAAATTAGAAAGAATTGATGGCTTAATATCTTTTTCTAAGTTTTCTTTAACCATTAAAATAGTGTCTAACAATTTATTTACTCTTGATCCTGTTTTTGCTGAAATAAATTCAACAGGAACCCATGGAACAAAATGAAATCTCTTCTTCATTTTGTTTTTAAACACTTCCATTGTTTTTTCATCTTTGTTTATTAAATCTCATTTATTAACACAAATTATTATTGGTTTATTGTGTTCAAGAGCATAACCAATGATTCTGGCATCAAAATGAGCTAAATCTCTCGTTGAGTCAATAAGTACTATAGATAAGTCAGATTCGTCAAGAGATGACATAGCTCTCTTGAGTGCAAAATGTTCAACTTGATCCTCAATTTTACTCTTTCTAGTGATTCCTGCTGTGTCAATTATTTCTATTTCATGATTATTAATGTTGATTATACTCTTAACACTATCCCTTGTAGTGCCCGCAACCTCTGATACAATTGAACGATTTTCTTTAGCTAAATAATTTAGTAATGAACTTTTGCCAGCATTTGGTTGTCCAATTATTGATAATTTAAAATTATTAGTATGTATATCATCATCAAGTTTTAAATATTTTAAACATTCATCTAAAATATCACCAACTCCAACACCATGAAGCGCACTAATTCTAAAAATATGGTCAACACCAAGAGAATACCATGAATAATCAAACTGTGAAATATTATCTAATTTATTAGCAACAACAATAATATGTTTCCCACTTTTTAAAAGCATATTGTAAATCAATTTATCATCACTTGTTATATCAGATTTTCCATCAATCATAAAAATGATAACGTTAGCTTCATTAATTGCAATTTTAGCTTGTATTTGAATTTGTTCCTGAAAACCTCTATTTTCAATTTCAATTCCGCCTGTATCAATCAAATTTATTTCTTTGCCATTTCAAGTAAATGTCTCATAAAGCCTATCTCTTGTCACTCCAGGGCGATCATAAGTTATTGAACTATTTTTACCAATAAGCCTATTAAATAAGGTGCTTTTTCCAACATTAGGTTTACCAATAATTGCAATTACATTTTTCTTCATTTATTTGCTTCTTTCTTTTGCTAAGTTAACAATCATGTCAACAACTTCTTCAAGAGCCATATTAGTTGTGTCAATAACAATAGCATCCTCAACAATATGTAAAGGATCTGTTTTTCTATTTATATCTTGGTAATCACGAGCCTTAACTTCTGCTAAAACTACATCATAGTTGGTTTCAAAACCCCTATCCATGTTTTCTCACATTCTTCTTCTAGCTCTGACTTCTGGCGTTCCAGTTAAGAATATTTTAAGTTCAGCATGCGGCATGATTTTAAAAGTAGTATCTCTGCCATCCATTATGTAACCCTTACATTTTTTTGTTATGGCTTGAATAAACTGTACTACATACTCTCTAATAGATGGGTATTGTGCAACTTTTGATGCACCTTTTGAAATTACATCGCTTCTTATTTCCGCCAAAACATTTGTCCCATAAAGATAAATATTTTCTTCATCATCAATTTCAATTTCAATTTCTTCTAATGATTCTTCAATCTTCTTTTCATCATCAAAAGGAATATTATTATTCAAAGCATTAAGCGCAACAGTTCTATAAACACTACCGCTATTTATAAATACATATCCTAATTTTTCTGCGACTGCTTTTGCAACAGTTGACTTCCCAGCGCCACTTGGCCCATCAATAGCTATATTAATCTTCTTGCTCATGCTAATACCTCAAAATAATAATAAATATATTAATTAATATTATATTTTATTAGTTTTGTATAAATAAAAAATTAATAAAAATATAAAATTGATAAAAATCGATTTTATTACATTTATTACTTCTTATTCTTATGTTTTACTCTAAGTATATTAAAATCCACCGTTTGAGCTTCAACTTCTATAGTATTGGTATACAAAATTGATGGATTATTAATTTGAAAACTAGAATCATCTAGATTATCGTTGTCTAATGTTTCTAAATTTAAAAGGGAGTCAAGCTCATTTGAACTAAATGACAAAATTTTTGCTTGGCATTCTGGTTCTAATGTTAGTTCTCTTTTATATTGTAAACTTCTCATTATTGCAATATGTTTTTCAATTTCACTTTTATCAATAGCGTGAATTTTTTTGTCAAATTCTATCTTTTTATTTTTTAACGATTTAAAAATTTGATCATCAAAACTTTCAAATAAATTAACATCTGGACAAATCTGATTGAAAAGTTTATAGTGATTATTAAACTCTGGATATTTATTTGTTAAGCTTTTAAACAAACTTTCCTCAGAATAACTCTCAACAATTGAATTTAATAAATCTTCGTTTTTACTTGAATTCATAATAATATTATATTATTATATTTTCAAATATTATTTTTGATTTTTAAATGTATAAAATAAGCAAATAAATAAAATTCTAAAATATTTTAAAAAAATACAAACATAATTATAGTGAACCCAAAAAGTTGGACCAAATAAATTAGACGAACTTTTGGGGTTCACTATATAATTCAGGTATCTTTTTGTTTTGTGTAGAATATAATTAATTGAATAATTAAATTATTTATATTACTTAGTAAGAGTAATAATCTTAGGCAGAGGAAAATATGGCAAAAATACAATCAATAGAACCCATAATAGCACAAAGGACAAATGAAGAGTTAAAAAGTTATGGTTTAGATTTCAAATTAGAACAGGAAAGTTTAAATAACCAAATTGATAAAGCATTGGATGAGTATAAATCCAAAAATGGCGGAAGGGGGGGGAACCGTCCAGATGCTAAATTGCTTTTAATGGGCAAAAATCTAAAACATTATCCTATACTTATTGAATATAAGGGACATAAAGATACATTAGTTAAATTAGATGACAACAACAGAGTTGAAAACAAAAAAAGCAAAAATCAACCTAATTATCAAAATATAAATAAATATGCAGTAAATGGCGCTGTTCATTATGCGAATGCAATTTTACATCATACAAATTATGATGGGGCAATTGCTATAGGAATTACTGGGTATAAAAAAATAGATGGAGAAATTGAGCGTTTGATTGGTGTATATTATGTATCAAAAGACAATTTTGGTGTTGGTCAAGAAGTTGGGAAATATAGTGATTTATCTTTTTTACAAAAGGATAAATTTGATGAATTTATAGAGAAAATAAATAAATTATCTTTAACGGAAAAAGAATTACAAGACCTAAGAGAGAAAAAAGAAAAAGAAATTGATACAAGTTTAACTAAACTTAATAATGATATTTATCAAAACGAAAATGGGCTAAGTGAAAATGACAGAGTATATTTAGTGGCTGCATCGATTATGGCATCACTAGGCATTCCAGATAAAGTACAACCACTAGAAAAATCGGATTTAACATCTTCATCTGAACCTGGCAATACTGATGGTGATATTATTATTAGAAAAATTAAATCATTTTTAAAACAAAAAAATCTGCCAGATCAAAAGCAAAAATTAATTATACGAACACTTGAAAACACTTTACTATCTGACAATATCAATAATGTTGTAAATGGCGAAAGTCAACTAAAAAGGATATATTCAAAAATTGTTGATGATTTAGGTGTATATTACAAAATAGGTTTAACAACAGACTTTACTGGAAAATTATTTAATGAAATGTATTCTTGGCTTGGATTTACTCAGGATAAATTAAATGATGTTGTTTTAACTCCATCATATGTGGCAAATTTATTAGCAAAACTAGCGAGAGTGGATAAAGATAGTTATGTTTGAGATTTTGCAACAGGAAGTGCTGGATTATTAGTTGCTGCAATGAACGAAATGATTATTGATGCAAAATCAAAAATCACATCTCCTAAGGATTTAGAACAAAAAATACTAAAAATCAAAGCAGAACAATTACTAGGGCTAGAATTATTACAAAATATTTATATGCTCGCTATCTTAAATATGATTTTAATGGGGGATGGTAGTTCAAACATATTAAATAAAGACTCTTTAAAAGATTTTGATGGCAAATATGGTTTTGGTAAAACAAATGAAATTTTCCCAGCAACTGCATTTATTCTTAACCCTCCATATTCTGCATATGGCAATGGTATGATTTTTGTTAAAAAAGCATTATCAATGATGAACAAAGGATATGCTTCAATTATTATTCAAAATTCAGCAGGTAGTGGTAAAGCAAAGGCAATTAATCAAGAAATATTAAAAAACAATACATTACTTGCAAGCATAAAAATGCCTAAAGATTTATTTATTGGCAAATCAAATGTGCAAACAAACATATATGTATTTAAAGTTGGGGAACCTCATTTAAAGGACTATATTGTCAAATTTATCGATTTTACAAATGATGGATATTCGCGAAGAAATAGAAAAAAATCTAGTACAAATCTAAAAGATAAGGATAGGGCAAAAGAAAGATATCAAGAACTTGTTGATTTAGTGCGCTTTGGAAAACATAAATTAAACATCTTTACTGAACAAGAGTATTATGAAGGCCATATTGACCCTGAAAATGGTGCCGATTGAAATCAGACAACACCAACAAACAATAAGGCAACTCTTGCGGATTTTAAAAAAACAGTGGCAGACTATTTAGCATATGAAGTATCCGCCATACTAAAAAATCAAAATAAGGATGATGATAAGATAAAAAAATAGATGCCTCACTGGATGAAAAACTTCAAAATGTTCAGTGAGGCGAGTATAAAATCGGAGATTTGTTTGATGTAGAAAAATTGTGGGTTTATGGCAAAAATAAGAACTGAAAAAATAGATTTAAAAATCCAAAAAATAATACTTTACCTGTAATAAGTGGAATTACAGTCAATAATGGCGTTAATTACTATACAAATGATTTATATGATGAAGGAGATGTATTTGCAGACAGTTTAACAATTTCCACAAGAGGAGAATATAGCGGAACTGTAACATATCATAAAGGGAAATTCCTTTTAGCAAATAATATTCTAGTAATGCAAATGCCAAATTTTACATTAATGCAAAAAATATTCATAGGCTCTTTAATTAATAAATTACCTTATGGGGGGTACAATGAATACCCTAGAAAAGAAACATTAAAGAACAATACAATCCAACTCCCAACAAAAGATGGCAAAATAGATTTTGAATTTATGGAGAGCTTTATAAGCGAACTCAAAGAGGAGCATATAAGCGAACTCGCTGCTTATCTAAAAGTAACAGGACTAGATAATTATGAATTAACCAGTGACGAGAAAAAAAGCATTGATAATTTTAATAATATTAAATGAGGTGAGTATAGAATTGGGGATTTGTTTGAAATTTCATCTACACGAAGTTTTAATACAAATAAATTGGTGTGCGGAGACGAATATGATTATGTTACTAGAACATCATTTAATCAAGGCGTTTTAAGAAAAACAGGATATGTAAATCAAGATAATATTAATGAAAAAGGTACTTGAAGTTTAGGATTGTTACAGATGGATTTTTTTTATAGAAAAAATCCGTGGTATGCTGGACAATTTGTAAGAAAAATAGTTCCTAAAATATCATTAGATTATAATTCAATACCATATTTTACTGCCATATTAAACAAACAAAAACATAAATTAATGAGTGTTTTGGTTAGAGATGTAGATAGCACCTTTTTAAATGGTAATATCCAACTCCCTACAAAAGACGGGAAAATTGACTTTGAATATATTGAATTATTTATAACCGCTGTTCAAAAACTAGTTATAAAAGATGTAGTTATTTATGCAAATAATAAAATTAATATAACTAAAAATGTATGCAATAGTAAATAAGGCACGACATAAACAAGGACAAAAAAGTTAACACTGAGGATTGCTATTGGCCAATAAAAAAATGGCTAGTTGATATGTCCGAAAAAGATTTTGTGTCAAAAAATGTTTCAATAATAAATAAAGAATTAGAAAATAGAAATCTTTTATTCCAGAATCAGCAAGAACTTGAAGAAGAACTCGAGCAACAAGTCCAAAAACCAAGAACAATGCGTGTGTAATCTATATTAAGGCATAGTTGTACTATGTTTTTTTATAATTTTTATACTATGGATTTTAATATTAATATATTTAACAATATCTATATTTGAGTAATTTTTATGCCAAAAAATCACAAGAATTAAACGATATTGAGCGAGAATTTAAAACCAAAAATCGTTTTATAGAGCGCCCAGAATGAAAAGTTTCTAAAAGAAAATCCAAGTGTCGAATAACGTATTATCACGATAATATTATTAAGCGTTTAAAATGTCCAAATATGATTTTGATTTAATAAAATTTTGTATTATCAGTGATTTAAATAATCAAAAACTAACTAATGAATTAGTTAGTTTAAAACCCTCTAAATAGTTGCTATATGAGATGAAAAAAACGCTTTAAAATAGCACAACAAATTATTGAAAAAAATAACAAAAAATATAATGAAAATACATCAATATTTAAGCAAAAAAATTCATATTGAAGTTGATGATTTTTACACCAGATTTCAAGGATTAAAATATAAACCAAAAATGCGAATTAGAGAGGTAATATTACATAAAAATTTATAGAAAAATAATAACCCCAAAAGTTTGCCAATTTATTTGGTCTGACTTTTGGGGTTCATTATAAATTAAAGCTTGCATTTATTTTATTTTTTATTTTTGAATTCATTAATGAAATTCTTGTTTATTTCATCATTGAAAGATTCTAATTTTTCGGCAAGTAATTTAAACTCATTACTTTTATATGAAGGAATTTTAACATCTAATGTAATTATTAAATCTCCTGTAATGCCGTCTTTATTCTTTATTCCAGCAGATTTAACTCTAATTTTTGTACCAGAATTATAGCTAGATTTCATTTGAATAGTTTGTGTCCCTGTTGGTGTTGGCACCAATATTTCATTTTCTTTAACTATATCCAAAAATGAAACGGGAAATTGACTAATAAGCAAATCTAGTCCATTACGTACATAATACTTATGTGGATGGACATTTATTATTATATACATGTCACCTGATTCTCCACCATTTTGACCTTTTTGTCCATAACCAGCTAATTTTATTTTATCGCCATTGTCAAGCCCTGGAGAAAATCTAATTGTTACAGACTTTTCTTTTTTAAGATATCCTGAACCTGAACACTCAACACAAGATTTAGAAATTATTTTTCCAGACCCATGACAGTTAGAACAAGATGATACATATTCTGCAAGACCAAATGGGGTTTGCTTACGAATTTTAGCTTTCCCTGCACCCTTACATGTATTACATGTTTTTATATCAGATGATAATGCTCCAACACCATTACATTTGCTACAAGGTTCAAATTTTTCTAGCTTTTCTTTTGTTTCTGTTCCCAACATAGCTTCTTCAAAAGTCAAAAATACATTAGTAAAAACATCACTTCCTCGTTTTTTACCCTTAAAATTAGCTCTATCTGAACCCCTAAACCCTGATGAAAAATTAGAAAATATGTCACCAAAAATATCTTGGAAATTCATTCCAAAACCACCAACATCAAAACCTGAATCCATGTTAAAACCACGTGGAGTTTCTGTTCCATATTTATCATAATTAGCTCTTTTTGTAGGATCTGATAAAACTTCATATGCTTGATTTAACTCTTGCATTTTTTCATCACTGTTTCCATTTTGTAGTCTATCTGGATGATATTTCATAGCTAATTTACGATATGCAGCTTTAATTTCTTTATCGGTGGCATTTTTTGAAACACCTAATACTTTGTAATAATCCTTATTTGCCATAATGTTATTATTTTAGCATATTTATATACCTATAAATTTAACAAAACTCACTGTGCTTTTTTTAAAAAAAATAAAAAATAAATAAAGATAAAATTTAAATACTAATTTTTAGTTTCTCATTTGGCGAAAAAACCTATAAAATAGATTCACAACAAAAATAATATGGATTTAATAAAAAATAATTTAACTTTTAAACAAAAAGTAACATAAAAATTATTTTTATATATAATATTTTAAATGCCATCATAGCTCAGTAGGTAGAGCACATCCATGGTAAGGATGGGGTCGCAGGTTCAATTCCTGTTGTTGGCACCATATCATTCTTGGCCTCTAAACAACTTTTGTTGTTTTTTATTTTTAAAAAGTGTATAAAATAAAATTATGAAAAAAAGCATAAATTTGTTAAAAAAAGAGTCACAAATAAAACAACTTGTAGCTTCTATTATTTCAGAAAACTTAACAAATAGTAACATTTATAATGCAACTGTTGTTGATTGTCTTTTATCTAATGATTTAAGCCATGCTAAATTCTTCGTGGCGTTTGATCATAAAGAAAACGATGGTATTGAAGCCATTAGAAATGCATCTGGTTTTATTAGAAAAATACTATCTAAAACATTAAAATGAAGAAAAGTACCTGAGTTGCATTTTTATATTGATGAAGTAGAGAAAAAAGCATTTGAAATTGATCAAATTTTAAATTCATTTTCAAAATAAAAAAACAGACAAGTTGTTTTTTTATTTATTGGTGCCGGTTACGAGAATTGAACTCGTGGCTACTGATTACGAGTCAGTTGCTTTACCACTAAGCGAAACCGGCATAAAAAGCCTAATTTGGCTGTTTTATAGCTATATAAATGTTTTAATTAATACAATTTGCTTCTTGCCTTTTTTAAAAAAAGCAAATTTTTTATCATAATTTTTAGGTTGGTAAATAGTTTCCAAATTAACATCTATATCATCAATTTTAAGTGCTTTATTATTGATAAATTCTTTTGCTTCTCTATTAGACTGAAATAATTTTTGATTAATTAATGACTGAATCAAAAGATCATTTTCTTTAACTACATAAGTAGGTAAATAATTTTGAATAATGTTTAAATCTTCAAAAGTAAGTTTTTTAACATCAAAATTCTTATCAAATAATAGTGAAGTTATATTTTGAGCTTGAACTAACTCTTTTTCTCCAAAAATATCCTTAACAATTTCTGAAGCTAAAATTTTTTGAGCTTTTTGTTTGCTTGGATCTTCAAAATGTTCTCTAAGTATTTTATCAATTTCAGATGTATCTAAAAAGGTCAATCAGTTTATTAATTCTCCAACTTTGCTATCAGGCTGAGTCAGCAAATATTGATACATTTTATAGGGAGAACACATATTTTTATCCAATCATAGAGAACCACCACCAAAAGATTTGCCTATTTTTTTACCACTTTCATCAACTAGTAAATTTGTTGTCAAGCCTACTGCTTTATGATTATCCCCAAAAACTCTACTAATCATATCAAGCCCAGAAGTAATATTGCCTCATTGGTCACTTCCACCAACTTGAATATTAATATCATTATTTTTATAAACATGCAAAAAGTCATTGCCTTGTAAAACTTGATATGAAAATTCAGTAAATGAAAGACCTCTTTCTATCCTTTTTTGAACTGAATCTTTTGCCATCATATATGCGACATTTATTAATTTACCAGTATCTCTTAAAAAATCAATAACATTAATATTTTTATAAAAATAGTAGTTATCAATAACCTCTAACCCAAATGATTCCAATTGCGCTTTTATTTTTAACTTGTTTTTTTCAACTTCTTTATCTTTTAAGAGAACTCTTTCTGAATCTCTAAAAGATGGATCTCCAATCATACCGGTTGCCCCACCAATAAGAGCATATACTTTATAACCAAATTTTGCAAACCTTTTTAAAATTGATATCAAAATATAATTTCCAAGATGCAAACTTTCTGCTGTTGGATCAAAGCCAACATATACGCCAGTTTTATTAGGATCTAGACTTAAAAATTTATCTCTATTACTGATATTTTTTAAAATTTTTCTATTTTCCAAATCTTTTAATATATCCATAAATACCTCTTAATCAAAATCTAACAACTCAAAAATTTCTTTACCTAAATAATTATCGTTTGCATTGTTTAGAAAAACATCTAATTTTTCTTTTTCGCCTGTAGACAAGCCTAATGAGTCAGAAGAACAAAGCATACCATAGCTTTTTTCTCCCATTATTTCACTTTCAACTATTTCAAGTCCTGATGCAGTTATAGATCCAGGTTGACACCATACAAAATATTTTCCGACAGTTGTATAAAGAGTATTCGTAATTATCTGTTTAGTTTCAGCACCAAAATCAACTAAAAGCACAAAAAGTTTATCACTTTTAGGATGACTCTCTCTTTTTGTTATTTTTCCTACTAAAAAATAGTTTATTTCTGTAAAATTATATTTACTATTTTTACTTAAAATTTTTTCTTTCAACTTATTGTTTTCATTAGCAGTTAAATAACCAAAATTTTTATTTTCTTTCTTAATTACATTAGAAAAAATATTAATTGATGCTACATTAAAATTTTCATCTCTAATTACTGTAAAATCATCATATACATCAAATTTTATTCCTTGAACTCTAGAATCAAAAAATATAATTTTTGCTTCTTTAAAATTATTGTCAATATTAAAAAACAAAGCCATAACATGTTTTATTATATTACAAAAATATTATTTTTTTATACACTGCTATTCTGTGATCTTATTTTAAATTCTCTTTTTTAGTATAATATTTGCTATGAAATATGCAATTGTAGTAGACTCTTCATGCGGAGTCACAAAAGAACAAGCTGAAAAATTAGGTTGGCATTTTTTGCCACTACACATTATTATTGACGGAATTGATTATGCTGATGGAGTGAATATTAATTCAGAAATACTATTTGAAAAATTCAATCTTAAATCAGATATTAAAACCTCAATGTATGGCTTGCAAGATATTTATGACACATTTGAAAAACTATCATTGGAAAATGATATGGTTTTTGTTTACCCCATTTCGCAATTTCTTTCAAACTCATGTGCAACAGCAACAATAATTCAGAAAGAATTCCCAAAAGTTAAAGTAATACAAAGTAAACAAGTAGATGCTCTCATTTTACTTGATATAGTTTGATTTGACTATATGATGAAAAAAGACCCTTCAAATTATGAAGAATATGTTAAAAAACTTGAAATTCCATTTATTAAAAATTCAACAACATTAATTCCAAAATATAACAAATATCTTGTTAAAGGCGGACGTTTAAATTCTGCTACAGCAGCTATTGCTCGTTTGCTTAAAATAGTACCATTAATAAAGTGAGAAGATGGAAAACTGATAAAAGAAGCAATCGGGAAAAACTTTTTAAAAAGCGCTTTAAATAACATAAGACAAAAGGCTGAAAATATAGAAGATATTCCTGGAACAAAAAAAATTGCAATTTTGTTAAAAACTGGCAATAAAAAAGAAGAATATGATGAATTTATGTCTGAGTTAAACAAATATTCATCATCATTTAAGTTTTTTGAAAGACCATTAGCTCCTGTTATTATGATTCACACAGGACCAGAAGCATATTGTTTGATTACTGCTAATTATCCCGCAGAAGCTTATGAATATTTAGTTAGAGTTATGAACTATTTAAAATAAAAAGTAGGTGATTCCTGCTTTTTTTAAAAAAATAAAAAAATGGCAGGAGTGACAGGATTCGAACCCATAACACACGGGGTTGAAGCCCGTTGTTCTACCGTTGAACTACACTCCTACAAGCATTTTGGTATTATATATTATTTTCCCAAAGTCTTGTCAAAAACTTCTTCAATATCTTTAACTTTTTTTATTTTCATTAAATCTTCATCAGCGACTGTTACACCATATTTATCTTCAAGATCAAAAACAATTTCAGCTAATGATAATGAATCAATCTTTAAATCTTCAAATGCTGAATCCATAGTAACTTTAGACTTTGTAAATTTTTGTATTTTTTCAATAATTTCTTGTAACTTATTAGCTTCCATGTTTTTTATTATAATGAATTTTTGATATTGTTTTAAAAATAACAACACAATGTGTTTCAAAAAACCTAATTATTAACTATTAAATCATCTTTTTTAATAAAAACAAATCTATATTTATTAGACATATCTTTTAATATTTTTACTCCTTTTACTTTTAGTCATCTATCTATGTGTTTAGGGTTAATTTCAAAAATTAGCAAACCATTATCATTTAAATAGTTCCCGGCCTCATTAATTATTTTTTGATAGAAATATCAACCATTATCTGGGGCAAAAATAGCATTTTTAGGTTCAAATGTTAAACTTAAATTTTTTGCATCTTCATCATCATAAGCTACATATGGTGGATTTGAAATAATTAAATCAAATTTTCCTTTTATCTCTTTAAAACAGTCACTTTTAACTATTTTTATTCCTGATAAATCACTAAAATTTATCTTTGAATTTTCATTTGTTTGTATTATTGCTTCATCATCTATGTCACTTAAAACAACACTAATTGATGGTTCATTCTTTTTTAAGCTCAATCCAATAAAACCAGAACCACAGCACAAATCCAAAACCTTCATATTTTTTGTTAAATATTTTTTAGTAATCAAATGAACCATTTCATCTGTTTCATATCTAGGAATTAGCACTTTGCGATTTAATTTTATTTCTAAATTAGAATAATTTATAAAACCTAAAATATATTGAACAGGCATGCCCTGTTCAATTTTCATTTTTTCATCATCGCTTATGGTTTCTGGCAAACCATATCTTTTCTTTTCTAAAAGTAAATCATCTATTGTTGGCACTAAAACCCACTATCTTTTATTTTTTGATTTTGTTCTTCGGCCAATAAAGCATTAATTATAGGAGTCAATCTGCCTTCCATTATAGGTTTTAAGCTTGTTGAAAAACCAATTCTATGGTCAGTAACTCTATCTTGAGGATAATTATATGTTCTGATTTTTTCACTTCTATCCCCATGTCCTGCCAATTTTCTATATCCAGATTCTTCGTCTTGTTTTTTTTGTAACTCTAAATCATAAAGTTTAGATTTTAGAATAGTCATAGCAGTTTCTCTATTAGCTAATTGACTTCTTTCATCTTGTGATGTAACAACTATATTGGTTGGTAAGTGAGTAATACGAACAGCAGAATCTGTTGTATTAACTGATTGTCCACCAGCTCCTGATGACCTAAAAACATCAACTTTAATATCGCTTGGTTTAACTTCAATCTCAATTGAATCATCAATTTCTGGCATGACTGTAACTGTTGCTGTAGAAGTGTGAATTCTGCCTTGCGATTCAGTTACAGGAACTCTTTGAACTCTATGAACACCAGACTCAAACTTAAATTTTGAATAAGCCTTTTCGCCTTTGATTGAAAAAACAACTTGTGTAAATCCACCAACACTTGAATTACTTGTTGATAAAATTTTAATTTTAAAATTTAACTCTTCAGCAAATTTTGTATACATTTTAAACAAATCACCAGCAAAAATATTTGCTTCATCTCCACCTGCGGCGCCTCTAATTTCTACAATAACATTTTTATCATCATTTTCATCTTGTGGCAAAATTAATATTTTTAATTTATCTTCTAATTCATCTAATTTACTAGTGTTTTCGGAAATAATTATTTTTGCAAACTCAATTTCTTCTTCATTTTTAGAATCTAATAAAATTTTAGCTGACTCAGTGTCCTTAACAAGATTCTCATAAATTGTAAAGGTATCAGCTATTTCTTTTATCTTAGATGCTTCTTTGTTTAATTTTGTATATTCTTTAATATTATTAATAACTTCGGGTTGGTTTAATTTTTCTAAAATTTCAAAATAACTATTTTTAATTTCAGATAACGACTTATACATTGTTTTTTCCATAATTAATTATTATATTAAAAAAGTTATAAAGTGTTGTTTTTGATTTCCTTTATTTTTGAAAATAAAAATGCCAACTTTGGCACTTTAAAATTTATGTTCAGGTATATAAATTTTCCCATCAATTGATGAAATATCATTTATTGTAATCAATGCTTCATCATCAACTTCCCTAACTTTTTTAATCAAGCGAGGTATTTGTCTATAAAGTGTAATTGAGGAAATAATTTCAAGTTTTTTACCTGAGTAACCACCTTCGCCTTTTTGAATTGTGAAGCTATTAATAGTTTTTTTGTCAGTAACAATAGACTCTTTAATTTCATCTAGCCTGTGAGTATACACTTTAAATTGAACAATTTTAAATCTTGGGAATAATCCATTTAAATAAATTACAAATATGAAATTACAAATTAATGTTGATATAAAATTTGGAGAGAAAAATAAATCAGTTTTTCATCTTGAGTCTGCTATATCTTTAACAACTTGATTATTAGCAAATTCTGCGCCTAAATTATTGAAATCTTGGGCTATCAAACTACTTGGTATATAAGTACCTATTGCAACACTTATCAAAATAATAACAATATTTATATATCCATTAATTGTTCCGAAACTTTTTTGTTTGTAAACAGACATATATTCACCTATTATGCCTGTAACTCCTGCAGAACCGCCAATTATTGCTATTATTGCAAAAAAGTAAGCTAATAAAATTCCATAAATAACCGCAAAAATAATTTGAACAATTGTGTTTCCACCATCAGCTCATGATAATGGCAATAAATTAATTACTGAATTAATATTGCCTTTGTTTCAACCACTAGCTATAAGGGCATCTTTAATATCTTGACTTATTCTAGGATGGCCAAATTTACCAAATAACGTGAAATTGTTTATGTTAGGTATTTGTCCTAAAAGTAATGAAATGGCACTACTTAAAACTAAAAATTCAATTGTTAGAATAGTGTAAACTTTCCCAAGTTTTTTTCAACCAAAGATAAAAATTGGAATACTTAAAACAAGATATAGGAATCAGAATAAAGAATGATCAATAACATTATAAATAGTAGGTGTAATATTTGGATTATTTCTTAATATTGTCATTGTCAATCTTGACACAGCTTGACCAAAAGCAGCTAAACCAAAGTTATAAATACCGGGATTTTTAACTAAGAAAATACCCGCAATACCATATAGCACTGAAAAAAAAGCTGTTATTAAACCAAGTTTTCAAAGAGGCATTAATGCATAAAACCTAGAAAGTTGTAATACAAAATTAGACATTTTTGTGTATCTATAACTTGTATTTTTTCTTTCAACAACTCTCTTTTTTTTGTTAGTTTTATTCTCAGTAAGAATATCATTTATTCCCTTATAATCATGCTTGCCATGCAAAACATCATTTAAAACTTCTTTTTGAAGGTCTATTCTTTTTTGTTCATTATCATTTTCATTAATAATTTTTTCATCTTCTTTTTCAACCATAAAGCCTCCTTTCAATAATGTAAAAAATCTACTTTTCATTTTATCAAATTCTTACTAAAAAATATTACTTATAGGTATAATAGTAAAATTTGAAATAAATAAAGTAGATATGCTACATGTAAAATACTAACAAAATGGTACTAAATTTTAGTTATTAACCAAAAATAAATATGAAATTTTACATAAAAAACAAGCAAAAATAACATTAAATTGAAACTCTTTTGGAAAGATTTTTAATAATTTTTTACACCTTGTTTTTGTTAATCCTTTGTTATAATTCTATAGAATTATAATATTTATATATAGGCAAATATTTGCTTTAAATAGGAGGCAACAATATGGAAGAGTCAAAAAATCAGAACAAAAATATTGAACCTAAATCAAATGATTATGATGCATCAAATATTAGAGTACTTGAAGGACTAGAAGCTGTAAGAGTTCGTCCTGGTATGTATATTGGAACTATTACTGACAAAGGCCTTCACCATTTAGTTTGAGAAATAGTTGATAATTCAGTAGATGAATGTATGGCAGGATTTGCAGATAGCATAAAAATAACAATTTGTAAAGATGGGTATATAGAAGTACAAGATAATGGCCGTGGTATTCCAGTTGATAAACACCCACAAACTGGATTATCTACTGTTGAAACTGTTTTAACAGTATTACATGCTGGTGGTAAATTTGATTCAGGTGCATATAAAGTATCTGGTGGGCTTCATGGTGTTGGTGCTTCAGTAGTTAATGCGCTTAGTGAAGACTTACATGTTTGAGTAAAAAGAGATGGCCATGAGCATTATGCTCATTTTGAAAAAGGCGGGCAAACAGTACAACCGTTAACAATTATCAATGATGTTCCAAAAAACGAAACTGGAACAAAGATAAAATTTTATCCTGATTTCACAATATTGGAAAAACATCCTTTTTCTGTTGAAGCTATTGAAGATCATGCAAAAAGAGTTGCTTACTTAACAAAAGGCACTAAACTAACAGTTGTTGATGAAATAAATGAAACAACAAGTGAATTCTACTATGAGGGCGGTTTAGTTGACTATATCAATGAGCTAAATGAAGGGCAAAGAGTTATTCATCCTCAAATAGTTTATGCAGAAGGTTCATATGATAGTGAAAAATCTGGCACAAAAATATCAGTAGAAGTTGCTCTCCAATATACAGCTAACTTTCAACCACGCATAACAACATATACAAACAATATTGTCACTATAGAGGGTGGAACACATGACCAAGGTTTTTATGATGCTTTAGTTAGAATTATTAATACATATGCATTCAAAAATAACTTAATTAAAAACGAAAACGATAAATTAAATAAGGAAGATATTTCAAAAGGTTTAGTCGCCATTGTATCTGTAAAACATCCTAATCCTATTTTTGAAGGGCAAACAAAAGGAAAACTTAATAATAAAGATGCTCGTGCTGCAGTTCGTGAAATTTTAGCTCCTGTACTCGAAAGATATTTCAATGAAAATCCTGTAGATGCTAAAGAGATAATTAATAAATGTTTACAATCTAGAAAATCTCGTTTAGCTGCAGAAGCTGCTGCAAAAGCAGTTCAAGCAAATTCTTCAGTTGATGGTGTAGCTAATTTACCAGGAAAACTAGCTAATTGTACAAGCAAAAATGCTGAAATTTGTGAACTTTATATTGTCGAAGGTAACTCTGCTGGTGGTTCAGCAAAAATGGGTCGTGATAGAAACACTCAAGCTATATTACCGCTAAGAGGTAAAGTTATAAATTCTGAAAAATCTGTCCCAGAAAAGGTTTTATCAAATGCAGAAATTATTTCATTAATAACTGCTTTAGGAACAGGACTTAATGAATCATTTAACATTAACAAGTTAAGATATCATAAAATAATAATAATGACAGATGCTGATGTTGATGGTGCGCACATTAGAACATTACTGCTTACATTCTTTTACAGATATTTCAAACCTCTTATTGAATATGGCTTTGTATATATTGCTCAACCTCCACTTTATAAAATTCAGCAAAACAAATTTGTTGGATATGCCTATAATGATGCGCAAAAAGACGAAATTATGTCTTCATTAAATCCTAATGCAAAAGTGTTAGTGCAAAGATATAAAGGTCTTGGTGAAATGGACCCTGAACAACTTTGAGAAACAACAATGGATCCTGCAAATAGAAAAATGTATCAAGTTCAAATTAATGATGCTGCAAAGGCCGATTGAGCATTTACAACTTTAATGGGTGATGACGTTTTACCACGTAGAGAATTCATTGAAAAAAATGCTAAATATGTTAAGAACATTGATATATAGTTTATAATAGTGCCATTTAAAATGAAAAAAGTGTCTTTTTTAAAGCAAAAAATCACTTTTTTAAAAGGGGGATAATAAATGATTAAAGAAATTAGTCAAAACGAATACATTAACGATATTAAAAATAATGAAAAAGATCTTTACATATTGGTTTTTCATGCTTTATGATGTGGACCATGTAGAATGTTTAAAGAATCGTTATTAGACATATCTGAAAAAGATGATGTAAAAGTATACCGTATTAACGTGGATGAAAACTCTGAATTATCTTCAGAATTTCAAGTACGCTCAATTCCAAAATGATTTATATTTAAAGATGGAAAAGAAATTTCTTCACACAATGGTTATATGCCATATGAAGACTTAAAAAAGATAATTAATGAAATACAATAAATACCAATCATTATTCTTAATGTGAAATTTTATAAATTTTTACTTATAAAAAATAAGAATAAGAAGAGAGATTTTATGAAAAAAATGCTACTATCATTTTCATTATTTTTGCCCTTAACTATTGTTGCATGCTCTAATAATAAATCTGATCATCTTAATGAAAAACATAGTAATGAAAATAATTCTAAGAATTCTTCTCAAACTTTAAATGAAAAACAGAGTGATGAAAATAATTCTAAGGATTCTTCTCAAACTTTAAATGAAAAAATTTATAAAATTGATTTAATAAAGGAAGTATCAGATTTAGAAAATTGAATAGGTAATAACCTAAACCCTAATTCTAGTACTCAATTAACTGATGATCAAAGATTGTTCACAAATTACTTAAATTCAGATATGGAAAACAACACAGATAAGTATAAAACGCACCTAAACTTAATAAAAGATATTAAAAATATGTCCCAAGATCTTGAAAAATTTAAAAATAAAAGTGAACAAGAAAAGAAAGAAATTCTTGATAGAATTCAAAAATTTAAAAATTTTTTTATAGACATTCAAAGTAATTATTTCAAATCTGAACAATATATGAAAGATTTAGAAAATTTAAAAAATAAAAAAACACGTACATAATATAATAAACCAAACATGTGTTTTATTAAGTGTTTTAAATTATAATTTTATTATGAAAATAATTAGCAATAATAAAAAAGGAATCAATGGTTATAAAATTATTAATAAGTATGAAGCAGGTGTTTCACTTTTAGGTTGAGAAGTAAAATCTGCAAGGGCATTTCAAGTTAATTTAAATAATTCTTATATTTTTTATAAAAAGGGCGAATTATTTTTAACAAACGCAGTTTTTGCTAAATATATGTTATTAAAATGTGATGAAATGCGCAATAGAAAATTACTTATGCATAAACATGAAATTATAAGAATTGCTAATAAAATAGATAAATTAGGAAATGCAACAATTAAACCAACTAAAATTTATTTTAATGAAAAATCAAAAATAAAACTAGAAATAGCTATTGTTCAAAAAATGAATAAAGCTGATAAAAGAGAAGATATAAAACGTAAAGATAATGAAAAATATATACAATCTATTAAAAAAAGTTACCAATAAAGTTACCAAATAAATCTATAAAGATATATTTCAAAAAATAAGAAGGGGATACCTTCTTATTTTCTTTCAATAATTTGAATATAGTCAAATCTACGATTGTAGATAGTCATTCCATTAGAAATTGAATCAGAGACTTGTTTAACCATGTTTGCGCCGAGCATATGATAGTCTATAAAAATTTTGCACTTATAGTTATTTTTTCAATCATAAATAGATGTGTAACCTATATCAGTAAGTCTAAGGTTTTTATCTTTAGAAGCAACTAAAGTAACAAATGTTTCATGAGTTGAACAAACTAAATTAACTATATTGTTTTGATAGATATAATTAATAAATTTCGCGATTTCTCTTTCATTTCTATTATCAACATCAATTCTGCATGGATTAATATTATTCTCTCTGCAGAATTTTTCAAATCCAGATCATCTTTCTTGCTGTTCGGCCTGTGATAATTTGTAATCATTCACAAAAGCAATTTTCTCGTTTTCATCAATATATCTTATAAATCTTGAAGTTAACTCATAAAATGCTTTTGAATAATCAATAGTTAAATGGTTTACTTTTGCATCTTTAGAAGGATAAACTAAAGAACCGCAACCTGTGACATTTTGGCGAATATAATTTGTAATTTTCTCCTTATTTTCATGCGGCAATAAGAAAATAATAGCTAATGGTTTTCAAGATAAAACATATCTAATTGTTTCAATGTATTTTTCTGGATCAGGGTTTGCATAAATTGTTAAAGTACGCATGTTTAATAATTTAGCTTGATTATTAATCCCTAAAATAATAGATGAATAATAATTAGGAGAGTTCTCTGGCATAATTACAAAAATAGAATTATCATTTCCTCTAATTAATCTAGCTCCATGATTTGGATAGTAATTATGTTTTGATACAATCTCTCTTATTTTAGCCTTTGTAGCTTTAGAAACATAGCCACCATTATAAAAACGACTAACTGTACTGATTGAAACATTTGCTATTTTTGCAATATCTTTATAAGAAAAATTTTTCATATTGCAATTATATATAAATTTTTAAAAGTGGTAAATTTCCATAAAAATTATAATAGCATTATAAAATAGGCCCATTTGAAAATGCATTTCATTTTTCTATATGATATAATATAAAAGCCGGAGAAATAATAACCTTATAACTTGGTCAGGACAGAAATGGAGCAGCCACATTAAGAAGTATTATGTTCACTGGCTTTTTATATATTTCGGGAGAAATTTTATGCAATTATCAACATCTGAAATAGTTCAATTTACTTTTATAACTGTTTTTTTACTATTCACTTTTTTGGTTAAGGTTCACTATTTTTTCAGTTTTAAATCAAAAGAATGACATATTTATAATTATGGTTTAGGTAAATGATATTCATCATTATCAATTATGATAATAGCAATGATTTTTTCTGGAATAGTAATATATCCATGAGTTATGGCTTTAATCATAAATCTATTCAATAAATATTACAATGATTCATTATTACATCCTTTGCAAGCAAAGACTCCAATAATTTTTAGTTTTATAATAGTTCAATTTATACATATAAATAATTTGGTTTTATTTTTTAAATTTGCTGTTTTTAAAAAATATGCAAAACCGAATAAAATGGTGTAATATTTATATTGTATATCCCCAAGTGGTGGAATGGTAGACGCTGTGGACTCAAAATCCACTGGAGAGATCCGTGCAGGTTCAAGTCCTGTCTTGGGGACCATATGATAATTTCGCCTAAAAAACGATGTTTTACAGTAACAAAAAAAACACGAGAATAAATCGTGTTTTTATTTATAAAATTTCCTTATATATTTTTTTGTAAATTAATTTAACAATCATAACCAATGTAATATATAGCAATACCAATCCTGCCATCATTAAATAGAACCAAGGATTTAATGGTTTAACTTTTAGTAAAACATTAAGACCAGGAATATATGGCACTGTAGTAACTAATGCTATTCCCAAAAATGAAGATAAGAACAACAGTATTGATGATCTTGATTGAATAAAAGGTATTTTTTCAGTTCTTATAAAATGAATTATTAAACTTTGTGTTCACATAGATATTACAAACCAACCTGTTTGGAATAATATTACTCACTCAATTGAATCTCTGTTAAGCTCTGGATATAATTGTGGTATAAATACTCAATTTAATAATATAAAAGCCAAAATGTCAATTATTGAACTAACTGGTCCAAATCACAACATAAATTTAACTATCATTTTTATATTGAACTGTCGTGGTCTTTTTATAAATTCCTTATCAACATTATCTCATGGTATTGTCCCACAAGCTATGTCATAAACTAAATTCATAAACAATATTTGTGCAGCAGCTAATGGTACAAAAGGGAGTAAAATTGCAGCAATTAAAATACTAAAAATATTTCCAAAATTACTACTTATTGTCATTTTTATGTATTTATTCATATTAGCATATGTTTTTCTGCCCTCGACAATTCCTGTTGCCAGAACATTTAAATCTTTTTCTAAAAGAATTATATTGGCGCTTTCTTTTGCAATATCAACAGCAGTATCCACAGATATAGAAACATCAGCAGCTTTCATTGCTGGAGCATCATTAATTCCATCACCCATGTAACCTACTACATGACCTTTATCTTTGAGTGCTTGAATAATATCAGCCTTTTGATTGGGACTTAATTTAGCAAAAATATTATGTTTATTTACCAAATCTTTTAACTGCTCATATTCTATCCCAATTAAATCCTTACCTAAAATGATGCCTTCTGTTGGAATACCAACTTTATCACATATAGCTTTTGTTACTCTAGCATTATCTCCAGTTAATATTTTGACATCTACTCCTAATTCATAAAGGTTTTTGATAGCTGATGCAGTAGATTCTTTTGGTGGATCTAAAAAAGCCAAGTATCCTATTAAAGTCATATCTTTTTCATCTTCAACACTAAATTTTCCTTCATTACTTGGATTCTTTTTTCTAGCAACCGCTATCACACGCATACCTTGATCATTTAATTTATCAACTTGTTTAAGAACTTTATCAATCATACTTTTATCAAGTTTTTTAATTTCATTATTTAATTCTAAATAAGCGCAAACTGATAAAATTTCTTCAACGGCTCCTTTTGTAACCATTTCAATATCACTGTTCTTATTTTTTACTAAAACTGTCATTCTTTTACGATTAAAATCAAATGGAATTTCATCAATTTTCTTATAAACAGTCTCAAGATTTCTTAATTCAGCTACTGTATCACTTAATTCTTCTGTTTTATTTAATATAGATAAATCTAACAAATTTTTTAATCCGGTTTGATAATAACTATTTAAAAAACCATATTTTAAAACATTAAAATCTTCATGTCCTAAAACGTCTAAATGCATCTGTAAAACAACTTGATCAAGCGTTAATGTCCCGGTTTTATCCGTACAAAAAACATCCATTGCTCCAAAATTCTGAATTGAATTTAAGCTCTTGACAATTGTTTTCTTTTTAGACATCTTTGTTGCACCCTTAGCTAGAGTACTAGTCACAATCATAGGTAGCATTTCCGGAGTTAGGCCTACTGCAACAGAAATTGCAAACATTAAAGCCTCTATTCATTTATGTCCATTACTGTAATTTTTAAGTCCTACAATTAAAAAAACAATAGGCACAACTGAAATCATTATTTTAAATAATAATCAAGAAATAGCATTTATTCCTTTTTCAAAACTTGTTTTTGCAGGTTTTTCATTAATTTTTTTAGCCACTTGGCCTAAATATGTATTGTCACCTGTAACAATTACAATTGCTTTTGCACTTCCAGAAATAATATTAGACCCCATGAAAGCAACATTATTTAAATCTGTTACACTTTGAACTTCAGTATTTATATATCTGCTACTTGCAAACTTTTCAACTGGTTCACTTTCTCCTGTAAGTGAAGCTTGCGAAACAAATAAGTCTTTTGCACTTAAAATTCTTAAATCTGCTGGAATAATATCGCCAGCAGCTAATATTACAATATCACCTACAACAACTTCATCTAATGGAATCTCATAATATACTCCATTTCTTTCAACTTTGGTTGTTGTTTGAACCATTTGTATAAGTTTTGATGCTGATGAACTATTTCTTGAATCTTCTATTGCATGCAAAATTCCACTTACTAAAACCATTGACATAATAATTATTATTGTTGCTGGTTCTGCATTTTTATCCTGCGACAAGGGAATAATGACATCTATAATCAATGAAATAAGGGAGAGAATCATTAATATAATTGAAAATGGATTAAAAAAAGCTTCAATTATTCTTTTTAAAATAACATTCTTATTCTTTTTGCTAAGTGAGTTTTTACCAAATTTTTCTCTATTTTCTTCAATTTGATCATCGTTTGTAATCCCTTTCTGGGACGAATTCAATTTAGTGTATAACTCATTTACATTTATTTTTGAATTAATAATCAACTCTTTTTGAATGTCATTTGTTGAATTTTTAAGATTATTTTTTTTCATTACTCCCCCTTTTTTAATCTTAATTAAAAAAATTATATTAAATTGTTAACAAAAAATGCAGCTAATATACTGCATTTTGCTTACTCTTTAAATAAATCTATTTCGTCAGGATGAATGGGATTTTTGTTAACTTCAATTTTTTCAATTATACCATTTGAAACATAAACAACCCTATCTGCCATAGCAGCCATAATTGGATTATGAGATACCATAACAACTGTTGTTCCTTTTTCCTTATTAACTTCATAAAGAAATTTTAAGACTATTTTAGTAGTTATTTCATCAAGAGCACCAGTTGGTTCATCTGCAAAAATAATGTCAGAATTTTTTGCCAAAGCTCTCATAATAGAAACTCTTTGTTGTTGTCCACCGGACATCTGTGAAGGATACTTATTAATTTCTTCTTCTAAACCAAACTTTTTAAATAATTCATAAATATCATTTTTTCTTTCTGGGTCTAACTGTAAATATCTCCCAGTTTCTACATTATCATATGCACTTAAGTTTTCTAACAAGTTATAGTTTTGAAAAATAAAACTCACATGTTTTCTTCTAAATAAAGTTAACTTATTATTTGATAAATGTGCTAAAGAATTATTGCAAACAATAACATCTCCTTTTGTTGGCCTATCAAGCCCGCTCATTAAGTTTAATAGTGTACTCTTGCCACCGCCCGAGATACCAAAAATTAAAATTAATTCACCTTTTTTGACATCCATAGTTACATTTTTTAAAACCCTTGTAACGACGTTATCGCTAACATAGTATTTACTTACATTTTTAATTTCAATAACTTTATCAGGATCATTTTTCAAATTTTTGTTAGTTTCTTTTTTATGCTTTTTAGTATTTAACTTAACAAGCATTCTTTTTATTTTTCTTGGAACAAGAATATTTTTTTTATCGCTTTTTGCATCTAATAAGGCAAAAATATTGTCTTTTGTTATTTTTTCGCCTTTTTTAATTTCTAATTTATTAATATTGCTACTTTGAATTTTTTCAGCATCAAGGATATCTGAAAAAGCTTTTTTATTAATATTTTGCTTTTTCTTGTTTTTCTTATCATTTTTTAACTCTTCCATAGCTATTTTCCTTTTAGTAAATCAACAGGTTTCATTTTGCTAATTGTATATCACACTAGCAATGATGTAATTATAAATACTCCGAACATTAAAATTGTTGTTATTAAAACATGATGCCATTTCAACGTCAATAATAGAGCAATAGAAGATGAACTCAACAAGAAAATATTAAATATTTGAATAATTAATAGCACTATTGGAATGGCTAACAATAAAGCCCCAATAATAAAAGGTATAAACACTTTAAAGAACATACTCATTTTTTCTTTTTGCGTATAACCTAATATAGATCATATCGCAATATTTTTCTCATGCTCACTAACCATTATTGTTGACATTATTATTAAAATAATTAAAGAAATTATGAAACTAATTGCAATTATTAATATTGTTATATTTTCAATTGTTGATCCTACTTGTTTTGTAAAACCAACTTCAATATCTTTTGAATCAATAGATGTACTTAAAGCAATATAAAGTTTATTATCATAAATTTTGCTAAAGTTTTCAATATGCACTCTTGCATTGTTTCTTGCTGTTTTATACAGGTTTTCGGAATATTGACTAGCAGATGAATCTAAGAATTTAGCAATTTCATCTTTGCTTAATCCATGTTGCTTTTGTAAAACTCCGCCTTTGCTTGGATCACTAACATTTACGCCAAAAATTTGATCAAACATTTTATATATTGTTCCAGAATCTAATGAATCTAAACTAAAACCGTCAAGCCCTGATCAATATCCGCTTAATGAATAAAGTGATGTTGAATCAGTAACTTGTGTTGGTGTATGATTCATAGTCATAACACCATTAAATGCTTCTTTAACCTCAGATTTAAAGCCTACTAATTTATTTGCAACTTCCTGAGTAGTCACTAGCTCATTATTTATATATGTAGGAATAAACCCAATAACTTTAAATTTAGCTGACCTCTTATTCTCATAATCATTTTTTATTTCAGTAAGTACTTTATTATTATGATTATTTTGATGAACTTTTTCAAGTATTTTTTGTTTATACCTATCTATTCTATTGTTTATTTTAAATTCTAATATTTGTCCATTTGAAATATTATTTTTCCTTTTAAATACTTCATTAACAAGAATTGGATAAATATTCTCATTTTCTTTGTATTTATAATTATAAAGAGTATCAAATAAATTGTTTCCATTATCGTCAAATAAATTAATCATTGGCTTTTTGCCTTTTTCTGGTTTTTTATAACCATAAATTTTTACATTCGACTTATTATAGGTTGAATTTAAATAAGTATATGTCTCATCATAATTCTTATCAAATAAAACACCACCAAAGCTAATAAAGAAATCATTGTTTCATGCTTTATCTAAGTTTGATTTATCACTTATTCAATAATCGGATTTTATTTGATTTTTCTTTCATCCTTTAATAGGATTTATGAATTCTTCATTATTAATTTTTCTTCTTAAGTTTTCTTTAACTACTAAATTAATCTTTCTATAAGCATTGACTAAGAATTCTCTATAATGATCTCTTCCGCCGTCTATACCAGTTTTAATAGATTTCATTTCATATTTTTGATCATCGTTATTCCAATAAGCTATTTTAAATGAACCTTGCTTTTCATGTTCTGGTTTATAGTATTTGAAAAAGCTATATTTTTTTCCTTTTGCATCTTCATAAGACATAAATCCATTTTCTGGATTTACCTTTAAAACAGGTTTATTAGGATCATTTATGTATTTTGCTTCATCATCTAAACTTTGACTTCATTCAAGTTGATAACCAACTTTATCTCTTAATAAATCTATTTTAGCTTTTTGACTATCAGGCATACCATTGTATGCAACTAACCAAGGGTCAGCCGCTACGCTAGCATCAATAGCAACATTTACACCAAATTGAGAAAGTATATGTCCTTCTCCATTAATTGGATTACCATTAACTATATCATTTGGATTTATTATGCTTGACTTACCCGGTTTAAAGTAATCAGCTACTTCTCTATTCCCTTCAGCTATATTCCCGATAGGAGTGTAAAGTGAATTACTTAAATCATTTAAATCATATTTAGTATAATATCCGCCTTCAATTGTTGGACTTTCCAAATCAACTTTAAACTTATAATTTTTATTTTCATATGTTGAATTAATAGTTTTACTAAATGTTTTAATATTAGCTATACCAAACATAGTTGCTATTGATGTAAGTAACACACTACCACTAAATGCTGTTAGCTTCCAAAAACTTGAATAAGCTAGAGCATAAGAAAAACGTTTTTTAACATTTTTCTTATCAACGAATTTGTATTTAACCTTATAAAATCATTTTCCTTTTGGAATTTCATCATCACCTGTTATTAGACTATTAGGTTTTTTTCTAAGTGTTAAAAGTGAAACAACAATAATCAATAAACTCATTCCAAAAAATGGAACAAATACTATAAATAGTAGGCCAATAATGCTAAACGGTACCACTTCCTTAGGCAAAGTTCAGTAGTTAGAAAACACATTTTGAAGCAATGTCTGGGTTCTAAAACCAATCACATAACCTAAAACACCACCAACAATAGCTGTAACCATTGCAAAAGCTGTTAATGATATTGCTATCTCAATAGGCTTGTACCCTTGAGCAAGCAATATACCAAGCACCTTAGCTTTTTTAGCAATATATCTTCTAATGATAAATATTATTGCAACAGAGACAACTATTGCAAAAACAGTAATCATAACTACAATAACTACTGATATAGTTTTTATCATGCTATCAATGGTGGTTATTCTTAATGCTCTTTCAGGATTAATTGGGTCAATTTCATTATATAAGAAAACCCTTTGAATTTTATTGGCATCTGTAATTAAACTATTAACTACATCCGTAATTTCTTTTTTAACCTGTGAATCAGACTTATTCGAACCATTTTTAATCAATAAATTTTTCTTAATAACATTACCTTGGTAAGCTGCAACAATTCTTGAAAAACCATAATTATTAACATAAACCAATGCCTGTTTTTGTGTATTAACTTGTAGGTTATTTTCATCGATAACTGGATATATATAATCAACAGTGTTGTCTTCACCAATAATCAAATATTTAATTCCACTTACATTAATTACATATTTATCATCTAATAAATTGATCATTTTTTCAATTTCAACACTATTTGATGGAATTTCTCCAGTATATACTGCTTTATTATTCCTAATCAAATAAGCATAATTAACCTTAGCTAAATAACTTCTAGCATCATTAAATACAATGTCTCTCATTTCCTTCGGTTCAACAATATTGTTGATAATTTGATTAACCAATTTAATGAAATCTAGACCAAAAACATTAACTGAATTTTCTTTTTTAAATAACTTGTTAATTTGAGCACCATCGAGAACCATTAATTTTTCTTCATTAAAATCTATTGGAATTAATGAAGTGTCGTTGTTTCTTCAAATATGTTCAAATAATTTATTTAAATCAACTTTTTTAGTTTGAATTATTTCCTCAAAATTGCCTATTTTATTTGTAACAATATAAGCTAAATTACCTTTAATATTTGCTTCATTTTGTTCTTGAGAAACTAAGAAAGAAGCTACAACCTGCGGATAAATAGATCTTAATATTGGATTAATTAAAATTCTAGATATACCGAATAATTCAACTGGGAAGTTCATTCTCATTTCATAAACAATAGGAATAATGAATTGTCTAGACTCTCAAAATTCATTTTTACTTAGATAATTATTTAAAAACTTTCTAATAGTTTCATAGTAGATACCATTAGGAGCTTTTGATGATGAAACATACTCTTTGCTTGCGCCAATTAAACCGAATAACTCAATTAATAAGCTCTTTTGGTTGATTATAAATTCTTTAAATTTTTTATTATTATTTACTAAATTTTGAACTTTTTCATTTACAAATTTTTTACCATCATAGTCAAAGATATTAACCAATTCTGGCCTTAAAAATGAATTAGAAACTCCAAATTGTGTCTGATCATATAGTGGTAAATTGCCTTTTTTTGTTTTTTTATTTACTTCACTTAGTATTTCACTATTGATACTTAAATTTAATAAATCATTTATAAATTTAATAGTTTCTGAATGTGTGGCACCATTATTTGCAACAAACATATTTATCCATGGTAAAAAGATATCGAAAGCTTGTGCTCCTAAAGCATAATCATTTTCAACAGTTATATTATCAACATTTCTTAATAAACCTTTTATAGTTTTCCATGTAAAGTTAACTTCATCATCATTAAAATTATATAAATCCTTTAATAAATCAGCGCCTGTAGCATTTGTTGAAGTAATAAAGAAATTATTTCTACTGTTTTTTGTTTGTGATATAAAAAGCAAAATATTATTTATATGTTTGATAATTTTTTCATCAATTATATCTTTTAATTCACTTGCAATTTTGTAGTGCTTTAAAGTCTTTTGACTATCCATATTTAGTTCGCCAAAAAATATTAATTTGTTTTCTTTTTCCCGTTGCAAATTCTCTATATTTTTAATTACATTAAGCAACTCTTGCTCAATTACATAATTTTTAAATAACTGATTCTTTTTTGCCCCCAAAACATCTGTAAAAATAGGTATAAAGTCAAAGAAGCTTAGTTTATTATCATCCTTATCAGGTAGATAAATTTTATATTTTTGATTATTTATCTCAATTTCTTTCTCAATAACTTTATCAGAAAGGTTAAACATCTTGATTAGGTTTTTCTTAAATCCACTGTTACTTCCAGGGCTTGAAAAAATGCCATAAATAAATGCCATCATACCATCACTAGGCCTTATTGTGTGAAGGGCAACCTTTTCAGATAACACTGTTTCACTGTTATTTTCGTAATTTGGATATGTTTTTTTATAATCAATAAATTCAAGCTTCATATGCTTATCAATATAATCTGATATGATTTGTAAATCTATATTTTTAATTATATAAATAAGTCCATCTTTAAAATTATTATAATCTCCATCAAAATTTATTTTAGTTAATATTTTAGCTATAAATTCTTTCATAAAAGGTGCTTTATAATCTAATAATTTACTTAAAAAACTTGATGAATTACTTAGATCTAATGTATTGTTTATATCTAAGTTATTTATTAAAGTTATTAATCCATCTTTAAGCGTTTTTTGATCAATAGATTTAAATGATCAGTTAATTAAAGTTCCTGTGCTTAATCTGACAGTATATTGAGCACCATTGTGTTCTATTTTTTTCTTTCATTGATTTCCATATCATTCATGAGCTAAATCACTAAATTTATAAAAATCAATACTTAATATTATTTTCTGAATTGCATTAATTACTTCTTTTGGATCTTTTGATAAATTAACCAAATCCTCAGCATTAATATATTTGTTAATATTTAATTTTGTTAGTTTTTCAATAAAGCTATAAATGTTCGTTACTTCTTTTAATAAATATTCTTTTTGTCTTGCTATATCATCACTAATCGATTTGATTTTTGATTTAACATTCTCAAAAATATTCACAATTAGTGATTTGAACATATCTCCAGATTGATTGTGACTCAATTTATGAATAATATCAAAAATTATTTTTGGTAATATTTCAGTATTTATTTTTCCACTTATAAAGACATTTGCAAATTTATTTTCATTTAAAGATTCTTTAATTGCATTTGAAAGAGCAAAAACATGCTCAGGAGAAATATATTTAAATTTAACTAATTCAGAATTAAGCAATTGCTGCTCAATTGCTGTAGATAAATAATTTACATTACCAGATTCTAAAATATCATTCAATAATTCTGTTTTTGGAGATAAATATTGGACAGGTATATATCAAAGATTATTTAATAATGGGTCATTTTTAACTCAACCATTACCTTCTACTTTAATATTTTCTGTTGCAATTGTCAAATTATTTGTAATCATTCATTTTGACAATGTTCCCTTATCAAAACCTTTATTTTTAACGCCATCAGGATAGACAACTTTTCAAATAATTGAATTACCATTCGATTCAGAAGTAACTAATTTATAGGTATTCTCAAAAAATGCTATTCCAAAATTAAGTTTTTTATATGTATTATTTAATACTTCCTTATCAATGATCCTATTATCATTTGTTACCATGTAATTATTCAACATAACTACTTTTGCAGGAATAGTAATATGTTTGTTATTTAATGGATTTACATCAACAATATTTACAAACTCGTACACAGGCTCAATATATTCAGGATTAGGATAAAGATTTCTTCCAATAGATTGAATAATCAATGATGCATAATATGGTGGAACTTGTGAATCTTTGTAAAATGATTCTTCTGAATTAAAATTTATAGAATTCAATTTACTTGGATTAAATTGTTCATTATAAAGTTTTCCAACATTAGTTTTTATGCCATCTACTTCAAATTTATCATTACCAGCATCAATAAAATGAAACACATTGTGCTCACCATTTATATCATTAATTGAATCAACTGTTATAGATTTTCTTAAACCTATATTTTCTTCACCATTAACAATATTCTTAACTTTATCAACAATCAAGTTTTTGGTAACTTCATAAGCTTCTTGTTTAATATAATTAAACCTTATGCTCTTTATATCTTTGTTATTTATTAATTCTAATTTTTGATTAATGCTTAAATTATTATCTTGTAAATATTTTTCCAATTCTAAAATTGTTTTTGCATTATCTTTTGTTAATCTATAAGGTTCTGAAGAAGTATCATTTGGAATTTTATATCCTTCATCTCCTTTAGTAGTAAAAAGTTTCAACATTAAATCTTTTTCATTAATTTTGCTATTAAGAATAACATTTCTTTCTGATTTTAAATCATCATATGGAATAATAGTTGTTTTTTCTTTCTTTTCTCAATATGAAAAATCTTTTAGATCATTTCAAATTTTATGCTCAGCAGAGCTTTTATCATTCTTTTTTTCTTCTAAATAAGACATGAATGTATGAAATGCACCAGTCCATTTTTCCTTATAATCATTCAAAAAAGAAGTATGATAATTTCATCTCTCAAAATATGTTTTGACATTTTTAGAAGCTAATAAACTTTTATCAATTTTAATCTTTCTGCCAGGTCTAATGGTTATTGATTTTTCAGGATAAGTCTTTAGTTCTTCATCATAAAAATCTTTTAATTTTCAAGTTTTTTTAACATCTATTAAATCATTTATTTTTTCAAATTTACCTGTTTTATAATCCAATAAAGCAGACAGGTCCTTATTTACATCATTTTGTACGAATACAAAGTTATTATCTAATCTTTTTGTAAAACCTAATTTCTTAATTCAAACATCTGGATGTATAATAACACCTTTGCCTATATTTAGTCAAGATTTACCAATTGAATAATCTGCAGTTATTTTTTTATTTACAACATCAATAAATAATGGGCTCACTTGATATGCTAACAATTCTTCATTAGGTTCATCAAATGATTTTATTTGAAGTAAGTCCCCTAATTTATAATTTCTATCAAATTCAAGATCTTGTTCCAAATTAAGTTTATATTCTTCTTTAATTGGAGAAAAAATGCCTTTATTGTCTTGTTTGTATATAAATATATTTTTAGAAACATTGCCTTTCAAAATGAAGTAAGCATTATCGGCATCTATAGAATTTTGACCCAATTCAAATGAAACAATATCATTATTTTTATCTGTTATGTATGTATAGTAAAGAGACTGTAGATCAGTTTTTTTGAAATAAATGTTGTTTGAATTTTCGATAATCTCTTGACCATTACCAGTATTATCAACATACTTAAGTTTTGCCAAACTTATAAAATCAGATTTTGGTGAATAAAGAATATTTTCAAAACTTCTTTCATCATTATTGCTATTTTTTATTTCATAAGTTACAGGTTCATAAACTTTTTTATCTTGTGTAGAATCTTTTCCATTAACAAAATAACCCTGATTATAAACTGCTCCTTGAGTAGGAAAATTAAAATCGAGTGAAACATTATGAAGTTTTGAAACATTTTTATAATCATGAAAACCTTTAACCATTGAAGATTTTAAAGTTGAAAGTAAAGAAAAAACAACAGAGGTTAAAAAAACCAATATTCCTAAACCAAATACCATTACTTTATTCTTTGAAAAAGACTTTAATACTTCTTTAAATAGCCTTCACATTATATCCTCACTTATTTAAAGTAATATATTGTAGTATTATATTAAATTAATTAATTTTAACCATTAATGATAAAAAATGTTTTTTATTGTTTTATAAATTGTTTTAAAAACACTAAAATATCTATAAAATAATTATTTTCATTAAATTCATCTTAATTTATTCATAGTTTTTTATGCTACAGAGTTAAAACAAAAAAACAAAAAAACACAAAAATGTGTTTTTAATAAATTATTTAAACAAATCGTCTAAAACAACATTTGTTTTTTCAAGCGATTCGTCTTCTTTCTTTTGAGGTAGCTTCATATTTTTTGCTATATATTCAATTTCTTCAGCCACAATGGTTTCTTTTTCAAGTAATGCAGTTTTAATTAATTCATGAAGTTCTCTATTTTCATTAATAATTTTTACAGCATTTTCTTGAGCTTCATTAATAATTTTTCTAACTTCCATGTCTATTTCAAGAGCTACTTGTGCAGAAAATTGTGAACTTTTCAAATAATCTCTACCTAAAAATGGTGAGCCTTCATCTTGTTCATATTGAATTGGACCAAGTTCAGACATTCCTCATTCTGTAACCATTTTTCTAGCAATTTTTGTAGCTTTTTGAAAATCATCAGAAGCACCTGTAGAAACATTGTCCTTTCCATAAATAATTTCTTCTGCAGCTCTTCCACCCATAAAACTAGTTATCATGGCAATTAGTTCTTTTTTAGTTAAATTATATTTTTCTTCTTCTGGTGTCATTAAGTTATATCCGCCAGCATGGCCACGAGGAATAATAGTAATTTTTTGAACTTTATTAGCTCCTGGCATTTTTATACCAACAACAGCATGGCCAGCTTCATGATAAGCTACCATTGTTAATTCATCTTTTGTTATAACTCTATTCTTTTTAGCTGGACCCGCCATTACTCTGTCAATAGCTTCATCAATATCTTCTCTTTCAATAATGTCTGAATTACGTCTAACAGCTAAAAGACTTGCTTCATTTATAACATTTTCAAGCTGTGCTCCAGAATAGCCAGGTGTTCTTTTTGCAACTTTTGCAAGCTCAATATTTGGAGCAACTCTCTTGCCTTTTGCATGTAATGCAAGGATTTCTTCTCTTTCTTTAACATCTGGAAGACCAACTGTTATTGTTCTATCAAAACGTCCAGGACGAGTTAAGGCAGGATCTAAAACATCAGTACGGTTTGTAGCAGCAAAAAATAATAAACCATTGTTTTCCTTCATACCATCCATTTCAACTAAAAGTTGATTCAAAGTCTGTTCACGCTCATCATGTCCACCACCAATACCTGAACCTCTAGTTCTACCAATAGCATCTAACTCATCAATAAAGATAATGGCAGGAGCGTTTTTACGTGCTTCATTAACAACTGTTCTAACTCTTTTTGCACCCAATCCAACGTACATCTCAACAAAATTAGAAGCAGAAATAAAATAAAATGGTACATTTGCTTCACCGGCAGTGGCTTTAGCTAATAATGTTTTACCTGTCCCTGGAGGGCCACCTAATAAAATACCATGTGGCATTCTAGCGCCAGCCAACTGATATTTCTTAGGATTTTTTAGATAGTCAACTATTTCCCTTATTTCTTCAATTGCTTCTTTATTTCCGGCAATATCTTTGAAAGATTTGTCACTTTTAATTTTTTGTGCAGGGTTTTTATCATCACCAATTGCACCCATCATATTCATGCTTTTCTTCATCATTGAACGATAAAGGAAGAATAAAAGCAATAATCACAATAATGTAGGTAAAATTGATAATGCAAGCTGAGCTCAAATTGATGTTTTTGTAGCAATAACTCCAACAGTTTTTAAATTATCACCAATGTTAACAGTCTCAACGCCATTTTTTGAAAATATTTTTGCTCATTCAAAAGTTTGACCATTTATTATGAAAGAACCAACTGGATGACTATCATTATTTCCAAAAATTGTTGATGCGTGCCCTTTAATTAAACTAATATTTCTTTGTATTTCAGAACCATTTGATACAAATTTATACGTAATCGTATCGTAAGCACCATCAATCCTTATGTCTTGAATGTAAATTTTATCATTAACTGACTCACTAGCTTTATTCAGATCATTAACAAAATCAATTAAACTTCCGACTTTAGGCTGTGGTTTAAACCTATTAAAAAGTAAAAATGAAACCAAAGTAATGATTAAAACTAATATTGATACTCAAATTATTATTTTTATTATTTTGTTTCTTTTTTCATTTATCACCTTTTAATCTCCTTTCAAATTATCATATTTAAATTTTAAATAAAATTATAATTCAATTACATGAAATAAAATTTATTATTTAAACTTTAATAAACCCTGTTTTTTAAATAAATAAATTCCATTTTTCAACAAAAAACTGCTTGTTCTATTTTTGCTCAAAATAAAATCGATTATAGAGTTAATTTTCTGTGAAGATAATTTAATGTCATTATAAAAACTGTGAATAAATTTAAAAACAGATTCTTTTTTATGCTTTAAATTACTAAATATTTCTTGACTAAAATTGTGTTTTTCTCAAAAAAGAAACTCTTCATTGATTGCATTTTCGATAATTGAAAGATTTTGATTTTCTAACAAAATATCATTAATCAAAATATTTTTTTCGTCCTCAGACAATTTTAACAACTCTTTTCTTATTTTATTTCGTTGATATATTGCTAATTCATTAGTTTTATCAATAGCAAATTTCAACTTTAAGAAATTTAATTCTTCAATAATTTCCCTCTTAAATTTTTTAAAAACAAGCGGTCTGACTACTTTCATACCATCTATAAAATTTTCTTCTTTTATTCCATAATAAAACGGTTTTCTTCTAGATCTTTTTTGCATAATAGCCGTTTCTAGAAAATCATCTTTATGATGAGCCAGTAAAAGAAATTCACAATTATATTTTTTGTACAATGCAGCAAAAAAATCAAATCTAATTTTTCTTGCTTTTTCTTCAAAATTACCTTTAAAAATAGCTTTTTTGTCAATTTCTAATACTTCTAAAACAATATTATTTTTTTGACAATATTCCTTCACAATTTCAACATCTATATAAGAATCATCCCGAATATTATAATTAACTGTAGCTACAATAATATCTTTTCTTTTTTTAAATGTTTTATGAAGCAAATACATTGAATCAGGACCGCCACTAACACCTAGTAAAACCATTAAATCTCTCTTTTTTTGTTTTCTGTATTAAATTTATTCATAACATATACAAAATCATTATATACAAGTGACAAGGCAACATCTGCAATTCTATCTAAAACTTCATCTAAAATGATTATTTCTTCTTTGTTGAATTTTGACAAAACATACTCTTTTAAAGGCATTTTGTTATTAAAACCTATTCCAACTCTAATCCTTTTATAATCATTATCTTTAAACTTGTTAGTTATACTTTTAATGCCATTGTGTCCTGCACTTGAACCGCCTATTTTTAAAGCAGCTTGACCAATTGAAAAATCTTTATCATCATAAATAACAATAATATCTGAAGAATTAATCTTATAAAAATTAGCCAAAGCATGAATAAATTCACCAGAATTATTCATATATGTTAAGGGTTTAGCCAATATAAAACCATCAGATACTATAAATTCTCCATTAAATCTTTCTTTCATTGGGCCTAAATTTAACTTATCTATTATTTTGTCAATAGCTAAAAATCCAGCATTATGTTTTGTAAATTTATATTCATTACCTGGGTTACCTAAGCCTACTATTAATTTCATACTACTCCTTTTTTAAATCTAGCATCTTAACAAAATTAGTGAAAAACTTTGGGTCTGCTGATGATGATGTTATCTTATTTAAATATAATTCTTTGTTTCCTATAATAATCAACTCTTCTTTAGCTCTAGATACAGCTGTATACATAAATTTTTTAGTTAACATGTTTTCTACTTTGTCTTTTAAAACACCAAAAATTACACAATCAGATTCTGAACCTTGAAATTTATGAACAGTTATTGCATATGCCAATGTTAAATTATCATACAAATCTTTCTTTTCATAAGTAACTAATTTATCGTCATTAAAACGTACTGTTACAACGTTATTTTCAATAGAATCAACAAAACCTATTTCTCCATTAAAAACATTCTTTTCATAATCATTTATTTTTTGAACAACTTTATCTCCAACATAAAAATAAAATTCACTAAATAATTGAATATTTGTCTTTGCATTAGTCCTTTTTAAATTTCATTGTTGCAAAATACTATTAACTTCTAATATCCCCGGTTCGCCTTTTTTTAAATATGATGGTAACAATAATGTAACTTCTTCTATTGAATATTTATTTACCTTTTCATCATAAATACTTTCAATATTTTTCAAAAACATAGAATTTGATAACTCAATAAAACTAACAGAATGAGTATCTAAAATAGGTTTTTGTCTCTTATTTATAGCTAAAAAATGCTCAAATATATCATTCTTATCAGTTCTATATACTTCAAGTAATTTATGTGTTGGGAAAAATTTACTTTTTATTAAATCATCTAAAATATTACCTTTGCCTATACATGGAAGCTGATCCTGATCCCCAACAATTATTAGCTTTTCTATTTCATTACAAATTTTTAAAATGTTATAGAAAATTGGCAAACTAACCATAGAAAACTCATCAATAATCACAACCTTGACAGGATTTTTTGTTTCAAATGAAAAAATATCTTCATCTTCCTCATTGGCAACTGTTAATTTTAAAAAACTATGAATAGTTCTTGCTTCTAAATTAGTTTTTTTGCTTAATAATGTGGCTGCTCTCCCAGTTGGAGTCAATATAGCTATATCACTCTTCTTATAAATCTTATTTTCCAAAAAAGTGTTAACAATATGATTAATTAAAAAACTCTTCCCTGTTCCTGGATAACCGGTTATTATGGAAATTGGTTCCTCAATTGAACTCATATAAGCTTCTTTTTGATCATTTGAAAAAGCTTCCAATGGCATTTTTTTAATGTTGATTACTTTTTTCTTTTTTTGAATTTTTATTAATTGATCGACTATAAAACTTTCCATTTTATAAAACTCAGATAAAGAAACTCTCCTCATTTCTTCATTAAAAATAAGTTCTTCATTTTGAACCATATTATTCACAACTTCAATAATATTTTGCAAACTAATATTTTTATCTTCAAAAATCAAATAGAGTAATTGACTTAAATAGCCAATTTCTACTAGTGTGTTATTGTCTGCGTTAAGATCTCGATACATTTCATAAAAATCTTTCAATAATCAATATTTATTACCACTGAACATTTTTAATACTTCAGCAAATGAAGAACGCAAAATTTTATAAATGTATGCCCTTATTCTTTTGCTTAAATTTAAATCAGGACAAACTGCCTGAGCAAATTTATCAACTAAATCAAATTTAATTCTATGATCAATATATAACTCATAAGGATCAATGCCTGATTTATACCTACTAACAAAATTTTTTTCAGTAAAAGTGTCACATAAAATTTTTCATAAATCACTAAGTTGATGTTCTACAAAAAATTCATAATCACTTGATCTATATGTTTCGCAAAAATCAAGTAGGTTTTCGAAAACTTTTGGTCTTAAAATATCTTGAACTAATGTAGGGTCATCAAATACATGTTTTAATTCACCATTAGGTAATATTTTTATCATTTCTTCAATTGATTTTGCACCCAATCCCGAAACATTTTTAATTAAAACTTTAATTATTTCTAAATTAGTATCAGGTTGTATTATTTTAAAATCTAACAAACTATAAGATGATGAATTATATTTTGAATTTTTATAACTATTCTTTTTTAAACTTACTTCATAAGTATATGATTGATCTATACCTTTTTTATCAGTGTAAATGAAATACTTAGTCTTATCTTCAGATGATTCAAAAACCCAAAGAGTTTTAGATCAATTGACTGCTGCTCCTCCTCACTTAACAGTTAAAAATCTACCCTTTGTAACAATAGTTTTCTTTTCATCATCACTATACATAATTAATAAATTATATTAAAAATTTTGTTTTTTTCTCCTTCCACTCATATATGTTCAAAACTAATTTAAAAATAAAAAAAACGGAAAAAAATGGGAAAAATAAGCCATTTTTTTCTTGCTAATAAATAATGCATTCATTTCATATTGTTAATTTTGTTCAAATGTTAATAACTTTGTAAAAATGTGGAAAACTGGTTATTTTTATGTGAATAAACTGTGTATAACTGCCTTTTTAATGTTGATAACTCAACATATTAACATAAAAATAAGTCTTTATTAAATATAAAAATATAA